>JAUWME010000160.1 GCA_030613285.1 Candidatus Zymogenus sp.
TTTCCCCGGTTTGATGATGCAAATCTGTTGGCGCAGCGTTACAAGAATGTCTATCTTGATGCTACTAATGTCTTTGGGGCGTTGAAGTTTTTTATGTCTGATACGAATGATGAGGAGATCAGGGGGCGTGGGAATTTCTATAAAGAGAAATTTCGAACGCTAATTCTGGAGCACTCTGAGAGGACTCTTTTTGGCTCGGATCACCCGGTGGGGATGGGTGGGCTTAATGAGATATACAATGACTTTTTTGCTTTTGGGTTTAGTGAAGCTGTTGAGAGAGACCTTGCCTTTAAGACGGCCTGGGGATTTGTGAGGAGATTTTCTCCTGATGTTTTCTCCCGTTGGGAGAGACTGTTGGGATGTTGAAACCGTTTTGCTATAAATTCCTTGTGTGGGCTCATGCAATCACAAAGGCAATTTTAAAAGCAGTGATAATTTAAATTGCAATTATCCAAACACCCCATTCTATGCGAAAAAAGGTGCATGGCAGCCCAGGTATTGTTATAGTCTTTTGAATACGTCCTCCGCTGTTTCAATGGTTTTGTCGATGTCCTCATCTGTGTGGGCGGAAGAGAGAAACAGTGCCTCAAAAGGTGACGGGGCAAAGTAAACGCCGTTTTTGAGCATCTCGTGGAAGTATTTTTTAAAACGTTCCCCGTCTGCTTTTTTTGCGTCGTCGAAGTTTTTTACGGGGTGTTCGGTAAAGAAGATTGAGGCCATGGTGCCGACCCTTGCGCCCCAGAGGGGAATTCCCGCATCTTTTGCAACTGATACAAGTCCTTCGATCAATTTGTCGGTCTTTTTGACGATGCCATCGAAGATACCGGGGCGGGTAAGTTCTTTTAACGTGGCCATTCCAGCGGCTACTGCAACGGGGTTTCCGGAGAGTGTCCCAGCTTGGTAAATCCCACCAGAGGGGGCAAGGTTTTCCATTATCTCACGTTTGCCTGCTACTGCCCCCAGAGGGAAACCCCCGCCGATGACTTTTCCCAGTAGCGTGATGTCGGGCGATAGACCAAAGAGAGTTTGGGAGCCGCCCCCTCCGTTTTTGTAGTCCACTCGAAAGCCGTTCATTACCTCATCGAAGATGGTCAGCGAGCCGGCTTTTTTTGTTAGTTCGATAATTCCCTCAAGGAAACCGCTTGATGGGGGGATAACGCCCATGTTTCCGGGAACGGGTTCTACTATGACCGCCGCAACTTGGTCTCTAATTTCATCAAATATCTCTTTTAATGCATCAAGGTCGTTAAAGGGAACCGTGATGGTATCTCCTGCCGTGGTTTTGGTGACCCCTGGTGTAGAGGGGATACTGAGGGTGGCCTTGCCCGATCCGGCATCGCTTAGGAGAGAATCCACATGACCGTGGTAACAACCCATGAATTTAACGATTTTATCGCGGCCGGTATATCCCCGGGCGAGGCGAATCGCCGTCATCGAGGCCTCGGTTCCGGAGCTGACAAGCCGGAGCATATCCATTTCTGGGAAGTGTTTTAAGACCTCTTGGGCAAATTCTACTTCCATTTCTGTGGGCGCGCCAAAGCTGGAGCCGTTTTTGACGGCTGTTATTGCGGCATCCACAACGGCCGGGTTGGCGTGTCCAAGGATGAGGGGCCCCCAGGAGAGGACGTAATCGATATATTCATTTCCATCGACGTCGAAGATTTTACTCCCTAATCCCTTTGCAATGAAGGGTGGTGTTCCCCCCACGGATTTGTATGCCCTGACGGGACTGTTGACGCCCCCTGGGATAATCTTCTGGGCGCGTTTTAAAGCTTTTTCAGATTCCTTATATTTCTCCGTCATTTTATCCTTTCCTTGAAAACAGTATCACTTTTAATTCTTCTGCCAAAGAGGCTTGACTCTAACTCTCGTCATCAAAGTAGTTTGGGCTCGTCTTTTTGAGTTCCCGCACGGTTTCGAGGACCTTAAAGTCAAGAATACCCGTTTTTTCTGATATTCTGTCGATTGTCTTTTTTAGCCCTTCCTTCGAATCCGCATGAATCATCGTGTAGATGTTGTACGGCCACGATTTGTCTGTTTCTCGGAGATAGCAGTGAGAGACTTCGCTGAAGGTGGCCATGGCTTTGCCCGTTTTGTCCTCACTGCCTGTGGGAACGCTCCATGCAACCATGGCGTTTACGACAAGACCGCTTTTTGTGTGGCTAAGGACTGCTCCAAATCTCCGCAAATAGCCGATATTCATTGAACTAGCCATTGAGCCATAGGGAAGCTTTTTCGAGAGATTTTCTCTTATGATTTTGATAAACTCCTTGGATGTAACCCCTGCCTGTTTTGCCCAGGCATCAAAGGGTCTTTCTGTTATGGTGAGGTTGCCTGCTGCAATCTTCAATATCTTTTTTGTTTTTTCGTCCATAGAAAATAGATTATGGGTGAAAGAGGAGATAAAGTCAAGTTTCTTGTAATCTCATTAGAAGGGTTGGAAACTATGGAAACGGTGGGATAAATGGGTGGAATGGAAGGAATGGAATCTTTGGAGATATTAAAATAGATGTAACATCACTCTTAACTGTATTGCTTTAAATACTCATCAATGTAGGCCAGAGCTTTTTTCTTTGGGCTGAAGATTCCGTAGTGCCCCTCACAGAGGATGTCAGGTTTTAGGGCTTTTAGTTTTTTCATTGATTTTCTCCAACTTTTTATGTCGGAGTTGAAAATATTCATGAAAGGCCCGTGGATGTCCTGGGCAAAGATTATCCTCTTGCCATCGATGTCGATGTATGGTGAGATGGAACCCGGTGTGTGTCCGGGGGTGTGGAGGAGAATCAGGCGAGTGTCGCCGATATCGAGGGAGAATTCTGTCTTTGAGAATTTAACGGCGATGGGGATTGGGGGGAGGTCGATGCCGTACATGGTGGCTGCTGTGATTACGTTGTCACCCATTTCCACAGCAAAGGCGTCCAGTTGGTGCATATAGAACGCTACGTCAAAATTCTCTTTCAAATATTCAATTCCACCGATGTGATCGATGTGGTTGTGGGTAAGGACGACCCTATTAATTGTTGAAGGATCAATTCCCGCTATCTCTATGTTGTCAATCACTGTTTTGATGGAGCGGCCGGCCCCTGTATCTATTAAGATCGGGTCGTCAGCGATGATAAGGAATGCGGCGGCGTCATCACCTGTGGTTATCGAACCGCCGGCAACCTGATAGACGTGGTCGGTGATGAATAGCTCTTCTTTCTTTACTCTTCCCATCAGTTGCCTCTTCTTACGTTTTAGTCTCAGATAAGTGATATTTTGGTCAATAGCGGTTTATCTCAATGTGTTTCTCTTGCTACCACGGGGTATTCTTTTAAGATTTCTTCAATGCCGCTGATGAAGACATCAAGGGCGTCAAAATCGATGTCCATTTCGACGGCTACGCTTGCCGCTCCTTCATCAGCAAAGAGGGTAATTTCAATCCTTCCCGTCAAGTCGTCGCTTCCCGGTTCCGGTATTTGAAGGCTCATGTATAGGATTGGTTCTGTAAAGGAGGTCTCTGCTATGAGGGAGTGACCCAGAGATAGGCCTTTTAGGGCTTCCAAGAAAGTTTCAAGCTCGTCGGTTCTGATGCACGGGTCGGTGAAATCGATTTTTAGTCCCGGGATTTTGAGGTCAAGGCGAACGAGTACCCAGTTTCCATCCCAGTAATCTTTAATACCGGGAAATTCCCTGTCGGAAGCCTCAAGGAGAAAAGTGATGGATTTGTCTCGGGACGTAAGCTGAGCCTTGGCAAGGGGTTGATTCATAGTGTATGGGTTTTTAAATAAAAACAATAAGGAATTATTCCCCCAAATTGGTGATAATCTTTGGGCGATGTTCTCGACTGCTTTTTACAAAAGTGCCAGTTAGTGATGATCATATTAAAAATTAGAAGTCAAAGTAATAAAAGTAATAGTCAAAGCAAAAGTCTAAAATCAAATAATTAAATAGTCAAATTGTCGAAAGGTCAATGGCCAAAGGTCAAAAAGATACCATGCGGACTTTCGATGCAAAAAATAAAAGTTACAGGGACGGTCATCAGACCGCCCCCGCAACGATTTGTGATCAAACATCTTTTTGGGTTGCTGCCACGTCATGTTTTAACCATGAGCCCTACCTTGTTAACATTGCGACAGCCCTAAAAATTGACTAACCCCGTTCAAGAAATTGGGATAGCCCCGCGTTAGGCTTTTTTTACTGCCTTGGATGCCCCGTATGCTCCTGCGCAGGTTTCCCCGAAAAGTGGGAAAAAAACGAGGTTCGACCAGAAACTCAAGATTAGGACGACAATAAGATATACTAGCTGTCCAAGAATCGGGATTATATTGATGAGAGCAACAATTCCGATTACTATACCTAAAGCAATCATGAGACCGATAATAATCAGGAACGTCAGGAGATAGTCGCCGATAATGCTGAAGATGTTCTTGATGATTACTCCAAACTGGAAGATTGCCCCAAAGCTCTCATCATTTTTTGCATAGTTAGCAAGGGCCATGGGAATCATAAGACCCAGAATCAGGGCAAAGATGAAACCCACGAAATAGATGAGTCCCCCGAGTCCCATTGCAACCTTTCCTGCCATTCCAACACCTCCTCCTCCGTCTGAACCGATCGTCGCTCCGCCGATCATTATCGATGCACCGATTGAATAAAGAATTATTGGAATGAGCATATAGACTAAATAAATCAAGATAATCATTATACTCGTTTTAAAGTAACCACCCCAATCGTCCCATTCGGGCAAAACAAGTTCTTTCTTGTTTTCCAGAGCTTGCTTGAAAACCTCAAATGAATATCCAAGCGAGACAAAAGGATTGATAAATGGAATCGATCCAATTAATAATTTTACAATCCAATTATCGTCCTTGAATGCATAGGTTAAGGCTCTTTTTACATCTACCATTTTTTACCTCCAATTAAATCAATTAAACTAATTACTAATTAACACTTTTGTCAATTGTACAACATTACTACCTATTTTATAGTATAGAATAGATAAAAGCAAGTCTTTTTGTGAGATTATTATTCTTGCCTTTAAATGCTTTCATGTGATATATCAATTGAAAATGTAAATTGGAGCGTCCAAAGGAAGAAGTAGAAAAAATGACAACAAGAAAACTTAAAAAGCTCAAAAAGGGCGCCCTTATCGTCATCGAAGGGATTGACGGTGCAGGAAAAAGCACTCAGGCAAAGAGATTGTTAAATTTCCTTGCCGATGATGGATATGAAACCCTGGGCCTAACCGAGCCCACCAACGGAGTCTGGGGAAAGAAAATAAGGGAGATGGCCCACCGGGGCGAAAGGGAAACAACCCCCGAAGATGAATATCGCCTCTTCATTTTAGATAGAATGGAGAACGTTAAAGAGAATATCCTCCCCGCTTTGAGTAAAGATAAGGTTGTAGTACTTGACAGATATTATTTTTCCACAATGGCGTACCAAGGGGCGAGGGGATTAAATCCCGATAAGATTATGGAAGAGAACGTAGAATTTGCCCCGGTTCCCCATCTCGTTGTGTTTATTGACATCACAGTTGATGAATGTATGAGAAGGATCAAAAAAGGGCGAGATAGTTTTTCACCATTTGAAAAGAGAGAGTATCTGGAGGAGGTCAAGGAGATCTTTGACAGGACGGTTACCCCGCTTCCCTTTGTGGCAAAGGTTGACGGGATGAAAACTGAAGAATCTGTCTTTGAAGAGATGGTTAAGTTGGTTATGGAAAGATTGAATCCGCTTACTGTTTAGGCCGAACATTGAGTTGTCATCTCAATAATGTTGTTGTTAATTTTGCCCCATTTACGATTTTGGGGAAGGATGGATTAGTTCTGAATTGTCAGGGTAGGCCTTTGAGCAAATTTCTCCGAAGAGGGCGTCAAAGACGAGGAAATGAAAATAAAAAGTCAAAAAAGCTTTAAAAAGTGTGCCAATTAGAATCTTGTACGGCCAATCATTATCTTGAAACGGGTACGAAAAGGCTTTTTTAAAGTCCGCCATTTTTTCATCCAAAAAAGAGTATTGCGTATTT
>JAUWME010000202.1 GCA_030613285.1 Candidatus Zymogenus sp.
GAATGTTTTGAGAAGTTGGTAATATCTGGGGGGCTGGCAGTGTTGGGGGGAATGTTTTGAGAAGTTGGTAATATCTGGGGGGGTGGCAATATTTCTGTTCTGTGCCCCATATTTTTCTACAATCGAAATTTTCAACAAAAAAATAAACAAGGGGAAACTATCCAAACCTCCCATCCCTAAATTTGGCGGGATTTTGACGCCTCTCCTTTATAAATCCTTTTTAGACACAATACAAACCACTTACACACTTTTCAGATACTGAAACACATCTCCTGCTTCTTCTCTTCTCCTTATAAATCGTAACTTTGAATTGCCAACAGCCCCCGTTTCTATCTCCCCTCTCATCGTAACTTTTAATTGCAACAACCCCCGTTTTTCATCTTCCCCATCTAATCACAATGTTTAATTACCAGCAACCCCCTAACTGAAATATTTCTCTTTGTTGGTCAGGATATAGTCAGCAGCCCTGTGGGCCATTGCCATAACAGCCACCATGTTGTGGGAACTTGACGTTGACGGACAGACCGAGGCATCCACAACAAAGAGGTTCTTCACATCATGGCTCTCCATGTAGTTGTCCACAACACTTGTCTTTGAGTCAGGGCCCATCCTGCAGGTACCCTGAATGTGAAAGGCCATAATCGCCTGACCACAGGGCTCAATCCCCCTCTCATCGATGATGGAAAGCTGAGATTCGTCATCCAACAGCGCTGGAACCTCGTAAGAGAGCGCCACCTTTTCAGCCCCAGCAGCAAACAATATCTTCGCCCCCTCCTTCATGCCTTGCATCATCCTCTTTTTTGTATCGTCTTTCATCTCGTAGTGAACTTCTGGTCTCTTGTATTTATTGAGCTTCACCTCTCCGCTGGGCTCTTCAGGAACCAGAATCATCATGGCAGAGAGGTAATTGTAACTCGTCATAAGCTCCTTTGTTTCCAAGCCAAAGCCCCCCATCAAACTCGAAACTATCCCCGGCATCCCAAAGCTGCCTTCAAGGCGAAATCCTGTAAGCCCCCTCTCCTCATCCACCTCCTCAAATTCGTTGCACACGTAGGACTGGGTGATTCCTCTATGGCTCATTAGTTTTTCACTGAATATCCCAGAAACCATCGTCTGAGGCTGGAGAATGAGGTTTTTGCCCACAAGTCCGCTGGAGTTGCAAAGCCCAGATTTTAATAGCAACTGGTCGGTATTTATGGTGTTTGCGGCGACTAAAATAACCTTTGCTGTAACATCTATCTTCCCTATCTCCTCTTTTGTTATCGGATCAAGGAACGTTCCATTTACCTTATGGGCCTTTCCACCCTTTTCCTCCACCCGCTCTGCACGGGTATAAACATATACTTTTGCGCCATCCTTCATGGCCATGGGAATATAGTTTAGAGACACTGCCTGCTTTTTGTCGTAGGTGCAACCCAAAAGGCAATATCCGCACCCAACACACCCCTCCCTGTTTGTGTCAAAAGTCTCTCCGGAATAGCCCAGCTTTTCGGCTCCCTTCTTCACCATAAGGTTGGAACCATTAAGTTCGCTCTCTTTTATCCTCTCTACTTTGAGAATCTTCTCAACCTTCTCAAAGTACGGCTTCATAATCTCAGGCGTCATATCCGTAATGCCAAACTCCACTTCCCATTTTCTCAAAACCTCGTCATGGATTCTGACGCAGTCGGCAACGTTGACCACGGTTCCTCCACCAACACATTTACCCTGCATGATGGCAACCGACAGGTCCTTCGTTGTGCGGGCGGCCCTCTGCTGGTAAAGCTCCCCCATCATCTCAGGCTCCCTCTGGGTCAAACTATAACCCGTATAATTTCCACCCTCCTCTAATACCACAACGGAATATCCCGCCTTTGACATCTCCATTGCCATAACGCCGCCTGATGAGCCGGAACCAATTATGCAAACATCACAAGATTCGGTCACATCCCCATCTATATCTATAGGATTGATTATCATCCTTCGACTCCTTTATTTTAATTAAACCGAAGGTCCATCATAACGAATGTGGGGCCATACCTGTTCGTTACTATAATACCCCATCATGCACAGTTTCTTCAGCCCCACAAATGCCCCACGAAGCAGCGCAAGCTTGCTTGACTCCCACCCCTTAAGATACTCGTCCTGCTCGTCTGTGGTCATCTGGGAAAATCTCTTGAACTTAAAATCCAAGAAGGGCGCCCCGTGCTCCAAAAGGGTAATCACGCTCTTAAAGTCTTTCTGGACTTCAGGATAATCAGAAGCTGCAAATTCATCGAAGAACTCCACGACCTTAACATCAAGAGCACCAATTTCATACGGCCCACCCCTGGGGATTATTCTGTCGGCAAAGGCTGAAATCACCGCATATCCCTTCTCGTCCAAGAATTTTAGACCTTCGGGTATTTCGGCGTACCCACCACAACCGGACATTGTCCCGCCGACACCGGCGGCAGTTGCTACCAGGGCAAGTCCCTTGAGAAACATCCTCCTGCTTGTTCCCAGACCGGTTAGGATGTTATCTTCAAAATTATCGTGCTTGTTCTCACCATGAATATCCATACGATGTTTGTCCACAATATTACCCCCTTAAATATATGATTTTTTATTCAATATTTTGCAATCAATGTTTTACATTCGATATTATACAATCAAGGGACGATAAAACAACACTGTCATTTAGCTTCATCCACTGTTACCATTTCGACATAACATTTGCGAGACTCCTTTTTGACTTACTATTACCTTTGTCCGCTTTTACCTGTTGACCCGCTGTTGACTTTCAACTATTGACAGCCCCTTTGATAACAGCTTGTAAGACCCCCTTCAATTATCTCAACTCTCCCTTATCATCCCATCGGTAATAACATCTTTTTTGTTGAGGAGCTTGTTCTTATACCCCAACGCAATGAGCGCTACCGCCCGGTACTTCTTTGGAGGATTAAACAAATCTATTATCTTTTGCTCATCAAATTCAAATTCTACAGCAGAAGAAATATCAAGCTCTGTTGCCATAAGTACAATATGCGATATGGCAATGGGAATGTCAATCATAAAAAAAGGCTGCTCCCTCCCCCTTTTGCTAACAATCCACGGGTCGGCAAAAACGGCAATTATCACAGGAGCCGTCTTGAAAGAACTCTTTTTTGCCAAGCTCGAAACGTCTTTTAGCAACCCCGCCTCTTTCACCACAAAAAACCGCCATATTTGACTGTTATCAGCTGAGGGTGCAAGCCTTGCGCCCTCAAGAATATTTAGTACCGTATCATCGCTGATGGCTTTATCGGCAAAAGAGGATGGTTCACTAAATTTTTTTATGAGTCCATCTATTATCATTTTATGGCAGCTCCGCTAAATCACCAACCATAGTTACATTTTTTTCTATCGGATCGCGCCTCTTGGAAATGAGGTTTCTCGCCATGTAATCCCAAGTTGCTACCTTTATTTTTTCTGGGGGGTACCCCAGTGGAGTAACCGCCACAACCCTGACTTCATCGGGGAGAGACAACGCCTTTTTGACACCAACCTCTCCAAATGCCCCCAGCCAGCACGTTGCAATGCCTACTTCTGCCGCCGCCAGAATCATAAGCTCAGTCAGAAAGGAGCACTCTGAAAGATACAAATATTTGTCGTCCACTTTGGGAGATTTATCCGGGTATCCACACACAACCACAAACCCAAATGCCTTCGTTCTTAGTATCCAAGGATTCGCTTTTCCCATCAAACCTGAGAAAATTGCCTTTTTGAGTCGTTTTTTTACATCAGGTTTTGTAACAAAAACAAAGTGGGGGCTTTCAAACCCGAATGCCGAGGCCCCCTCTAACACTACCTTTTTCAGATAATCTATTTTGTCGTTGGGGATTACGTCATCAGTATATTTTCTGTAGCTCCTCCTGATCTTTATGACATCCATGAGGGTTTTTGGTAAACTATTATTTCTATCTTTTTTCTGCATCGTGATCTATCCCCTTAGGTTGATAATTGTTTCCCTGTCGGTCTCTGCCCAAATAGTCTATCCTCCAAAACAAGGAGGTTCATTACATCTCCTATGATAAAAGTTTACTCTAAAGAGTTGAAATTGTGTCATTGCCTGCTTGACAAAGGAATCCAGAATACTGTCATCCTCAGCTTGACTGGGGATCCAGAATGATATTTTCATTAGATTCCCGTTTTCACGAGAATGACATTTAATGCTCCCTTGTTATCTTCTTTTTGCCTTTTGTCTTTTAAAAACATTTGTTTCGTATAACGATGCTGTTCAACTCAAGATATGACGTGTCAGTGTAATTGCGTGTCAGTGTAATTGACATTTCGGTAGAGTGCGAGTGCCTTGTCAGCTTTCTTTTGGCCTTAACCACCTTTTGCCCACAAAAAAAAGCACAGGGACAAGAAATACTAATCCAACTACAACAATAGGCCCAATGTAAAGAAACCTTGATTCTTCTATGTAGCCCTCTTTGAAACCTTGATAGAGCAACATGAAAGTGATGGGAAGATTCAAGGCTACGGCTGTTACAGTGCCGGGTGCGTATCGTCGCATTACAAGTGTTACGAGCAAATGAGGAAATACCACATTTAAAAGCATTGCAAGTGCAAACCCACAAACTAAATAGGCACCCACACTGCCCTTACCACCAATCATGGACAAAAAAGCCATGATATACGCTATGAGAGTCAGCACCATCACTGCAAAACGAAATTCAAATCTACCGACTGGATGGTGAAAACGCCCGGCCGTTTTTGACCATGCAGGTAACCATATCGCCTCTTCAAAATTATGGACAGTGACGACTATAGCAAACAACCAAACGAGAAGATTGAAGTCCAGTATTGCACCTCCTATTGCCAACAATGCTTAAACAGTCTTTTCAACGGCAGCAACCAGCTGACGCAAAATCGAGATTTCCCATTAAATTTTAACTGCCCAAACACCAACCTCGACAAACATACCAAACAATCTCCTCCCATGTCAACACGAAATATGAAAGGTGTTTTTGAACAAAGGCTTTAAGGAAATATCTGCAGAAAAACTTGTTCAGGGAAGAGGTTAAAGGAAAGTGTGCTTTTGAATATCAAAACAACACATATATAAGAACCCTTGACAACAAGTTTGAAACAAATATATAATTCAAAGAAATAATTCAGAGGTAACTCCCATGAAAGGAAGACTTATATTAGCCACAACCTTAACCCTCGGCGTGCTTCTCTTCTTTACTCTTTCCATC
>JAUWME010000161.1 GCA_030613285.1 Candidatus Zymogenus sp.
TCATCAAGAATTCTGTTGCAGATACCATCAATTTGAATTAAACTTGAGCATACACCGATTTTACGATCAAGTCAACAATAGCGGAAAATAAAGAGGCAATATCTAAGTGGAAGAGGGATTCAGACGAACTTACTCTGTAAGTGAAATCACATCTGAAATTGCAGCAAAACTTGAGAGTGAGTTCTCATTCATCTGGGTGGAAGGGGAAATTACGTCCCTTCGAACCCCGGCATCGGGGCACATCTACTTTTCCCTCACCGACGACAAGGCAAGCCTCAGATGCGTCATGTTCAAGCAGCACACAAGGTATCTCTCTGTGAGAGTATCAGGAGGTGGCAATTTAACAGAGGATGACGCCATTTCCACCGAGGATGACTCCGAGGATAAATCTCTTCAACGCTCCCTTTTTGGTTCAGAACAGGCCCCAAAAAAAAGAGCCCCCTTTAAACCCGCGGATGGACAGCACGTCCTGGTGATGGGGAGGATTGGGGTTTACGCTGCCCGGGGCGAATATCAGCTTGTGGCGGAAGTCATTGAGCCTGTGGGCATCGGGGCTGTAACCTTGGCCCTGGAGCAGCTTAAGGAGGAGCTAAAAGAGAAGGGCTATTTTGATGAAGAGAGAAAGAGACCCCTTCCTTTTCTGCCAAATAAAATTGCGGTGGTCACATCACCCACGGGGGCAGCGCTGTTTGATATTTTGAAGATAATCTACCAGAGGCACCCCGGCGCCCAGATCGTTGTCGTTCCCACACGGGTTCAGGGGAGTGGAGCGGAAAGGGAGATTGCCCACGCCATCGATCTTGTGAACAGGCACGGGGCAAAGGATGATGTTGAGAAGATCGATGTCATCATCTGCGGGAGGGGCGGGGGAAGCATGGAAGACCTCATGCCCTTCAATTCAAGGGAGGTGGCAGATGCCGCTTTTAGATCAAAAATCCCCATCATCTCAGCCGTTGGACACGAGATTGATTTTTCCATCCTTGACCTCACCGCAGATGTCCGTGCCCCCACACCCACCGCTGCTGCTGAGATTGTCGTCCCCAGGGTTGATGACATCCTGATGACGCTGGATTCCGTTACGGAACGGCTAACGTTGGGAATCAAAAATATCTCGTCTCGAAAGAGGAGTGATCTGGTAAACCTCCTGAAGCGATTGAGGGGGCCTGAGGAATCGATACATGAGATGAGGGGAAAAGTCGAGATGATCAGAAGTCGGCTTTTGGTCGCAATGCAGAAAAAAGTGGATGAAAGGAAAATCCGCTTTTCATCGTTCGCCTCGGCCTTAACAAGATTGAGCCCCACCGATGTTTTGTCTCGTGGATACGCCGTTGTCCGAAGAGCCGCCACGGGTGAAGTCATCTTAAACGCCAAAGATATTGAGGTTGGAGAAACCGCAACCATTAAGCTCCATTCGGGGGAGCTCACAGCAAGTGTAGTTGAGCGTGAGGTTGAAGAGGAGTAGATAATAGTAATAGACAAAAAGGGGGGTTTGGTTTAGTTTGGAATGAAAAAAGGGGAAACAAAACATCAAAAAAGGCTGTCATCTGTCATTCCCTTGGGAAGCGGGATTATTATTCTGGATTCCCAGTCAAGCTGAGAATGACAGGATAATGGATTCCCAGTCAAGCTGGGAATGACAAATAAAAAAACACAATGGGAATTTATTGCAATGTTTAGTATTGATATTTTTAAAGAGACGAATTGAATCTTGGAAGCGAAAATTTAAAATGAAAATCAGAAATTGGATTGCGCTCCTCACTCTTTTTGTCTCCTCCTTTTTTTTGTCAACCCTTGCGTACTCTGCAACGGTAAAAGTCCCGGAGACCGTGAAGCAGGGGGGAATTTATGTCGTCGGGTTTGCCGGCGATGAAAATATCTCCCACGTCAGAGGGGTATTCGGCAAAAAAAACGTCCATTTCAACCCGACTCCCTATCCGGGAACATACTCCGCTCTTTTTGGTGTGGATGTAGCCGAAGAGGTGGGGCCTGAACTCTTCAGGGTAGTTGTTACCACCAAAGACGGCTTGGTGTATTTGGTGGACAAAGAAATCATGGTTGCCGAGGCCGATTTTGGCGTTCAGAGAATCCGGGTGCCAAAAAAATGGGTGAACTACGACAGCGAAACCGAGAAGAGGATACAACTTGAAACCGAAAGAATAGATGAAGTATTGAGGGGAAAGACAGAAGTGCGACTCTGGAACACCCCATTTATCAGGCCCGCAGCGGGGAGAATATCTGCCGGCTTTGGCCTAAAGCGTTACATCAACGGGATATTTACAAACACCCACAGTGGGATTGATATCGTGGCGTATCTTGGAACTCCCGTCTTGTCCGCAAACAGCGGGGTCGTACAGTTTGTGGAAGAAACTTTCATCTGGGGAAAAATTGTAATTGTCGATCACGGACAGGGGCTTTTTTCTACCTACTGCCACCTTTCAAAAATTTTGGTAGAGGTGGGGGAAGCGGTTGAAAGTGGCCACGAGATTGGATTGGTCGGGGGAACAGGAAGAGTTACGGGGGTTCACCTCCACTATGGCATTACGTTAAACTCAAATGTTGTGAACCCATTGGAAGCAGAAAAAATTAGTCTGGATAAAAATTGTTGCATTTTTATTTCGAGGTAGTCAAATGTGGATTAGAAATCAAATTCTTACAAAAGAGGCATCAAAAACGTCGGTTAAGCTGATATCCCTTTTCTTCAAGAACTATTTCTTCAATATCTATTTCTCCAAAGCCCCTCGCCCCCCTCAACATCAACAGCGTATTTTTGTCTTCGCAATTTCAGTCCTGCTCCTATCGCATTTAGTATTTTCATCAGCCTCGACATATGCCACTGAACTCACCTGCCCCAAAGAAATCTTTCAAGGTGGAATTACCATCATCACAATCTGTGGGGATGGGGATATTATAGAGGTCAAAGGGAGCTTCGACACAAGAGATGTCTATTTTAATTCCACGTCTCTCTCTGGAACATATTTTGGGCTTTTGAGCGCAAACCTTACGGCAAAGCCGGGTATAAAGAGACTCAACATCACCGTAAAAAAGAGCGATGGTACAAAGGAGATGATCGGTCGCGAAATAATGGTAAAAGATGGAAATTTCAAGACGCAACACCTCACGGTCTCCAAAAAGTGGGTTCAATATTCCGCCGAGGACTTAAAGAGGATTAAAGAGGATAATCGGATAGTTGGTGCACTCTACAGAAAGGCGACAGGGACTATGCTCTGGTCAAAGCCCTTCATTATGCCCCTTGAGGGTAGAATTTCCAGTGAGTTTGGTTTAAGGCGGTTTTTTAACGGCAAACCTCGCGCCCCCCACAGCGGTATCGACATTGCTCAGCCTTCTGGCACACCTGTCAGCTCTCCCAACGACGGCAGGGTGGCCTTGGTGAGAGATATGTTCTTTTCCGGGAACTCCCTTTTCATCGACCACGGACAGGGGCTTTACACAATGTTTTTTCACCTCTCAGAATTTGCGGTTAGCGAAGGTGATATGGTAATTCAGGGGCAGACAATTGCGTTTGTTGGGGCAACGGGGAGGGTCACCGGCGCTCACCTCCACTTTGGGGTACGGCACACAAGAAACAAGGTGAGTCCGTGGGATATTGTGAATATAGTTGTTCCCTAAAGTGCCTTTTGATACTTTCTCTTGACTTTGCATATTTATAAGGATATTATTTAATAGTGGAGACTGTAATATTTTTCCCTCCCAATATATGGATGCTTGATGTAAAATCTAAATAGTTCTATTTAGAGAATAGTAACAAAGGGGAAAAAGGGGTGACAAAAAAAGGGGCAAAAACAGAATTGACAGAAGAATTTGACGTTGGGCTAAAAAAGTTGGAAGAAATCGTAGAAAGGCTCGACTTTGGTGAACTCAAACTGGAAGAGTCCCTTTCCACCTTTGAAGACGGGATGAAGCTTGTCAAGACATTGACCAAAAAGCTTGATGAGGCAGAAAAAAAAATTGAAATTCTAAAAGAAACCGAGGATGGCAAAATCGAGGTTGAGGATTTCAATGAGGATGGCTGACATTTTATAATTGCGATGCATGAAAACTGCTTTATTTTCCTAAAGCACAATTAGCAAAAAACACAACGTCAATATTTGATAATGATTTTAAAATAACAATTTTTCATATACATTAGCTAAAACTATTAGGCAAGAGATGGCTGTTTTTAACCTTTCCGATTATCTAACCAAAAGACGAAAAATAATCGAAGAAGAGTTGCAGAATGTAATCAAGGGAATCGACGAGGCCTCAGGAACCCTCAAGCGTGCGATGAAATACAGCCTGTTTTCGGGGGGGAAGAGGATAAGGCCCATCTTCGCCTTTGCCGCAGCCGAAGCCGTTGGCGGTACCGCAAAAGACGCCCTTCCGGCGGCAATTGCACTGGAGCTTATCCACACATATTCCCTCGTCCACGACGATCTTCCCGCCATGGACGATGACGACCTCAGAAGGGGACTCCCCACAAGTCATAAGGTTTTTGGAGAGGCCCAGGCAGTTCTTGCAGGAGATGCGCTCTTGACAAAGGCCTTTTCCGTGCTGACAGATTTTGCAAACAACAACATCAATCCAAAAAAACTTTTAATGGTTGCCCACGAAATTGCCCAGGCCGCGGGAGAGCAAGGGATGCTTGGGGGACAAATTGCCGACATCGAGTCGGAGAGGAAGGAAATCGATCTCCCCAGCCTCGAATTTATCCACATAAGAAAGACGGGGGCGCTGATTCTGGCGTCGATTCGATCAGGAGCAATACTTGTTGGGACTGACGAGGATAAACTTGGAAAGCTCAGCAAATATGGAAGAAATATCGGACTGGCTTTTCAGATATCCGATGATATTTTGGACGTTGTTGGTGACAAAGAGTTAATGGGAAAAAAACCGGGGCAAGACCATGTGAAGGGAAAAGCCACCTACCCCGCTCTTTTGGGTCTTTCGGAATCGAGGAAGATGGCCGAAAAATTGGTGGAAAAGGCCATAGAAACGCTCTCGGACTTTGGCAAAGCCGCAGAGCCGCTGAGGGCTATTGGAACTTTCATAATTGAAAGACAATCGTAAAATAGGTAAAAGTTAAAAGGAAGCAACAAACGATGGGAAAAATCTTAAGCAAAATAAACGGGCCCCGCGACATACAAAAGCTATCGATGGATGAGTTGGACATACTCGCTGAGGAAATTCGTGAACTGATCATCAACACAGTGTCAAAAACGGGGGGGCACCTTGCGCCAAGCCTTGGGACAGTTGAGCTTACACTGGCGCTTTTTCGCGTTTTCTCTCCACCCACCGACAAAATCATCTGGGACGTGGGACATCAATCCTACCCCCACAAAATTATCACCGGCAGAAAAAAAAGGTTCGGGACACTAAGACAGCTGGGAGGGATTTCAGGCTTTCCAAAAATAAAAGAAAGCCCGCTGGATACCTTCGGCACAGGCCACAGTTCAACATCGATATCAGCGGCACTTGGGATATCCTCCGGCAAAAGCCTAAAAAATGATGACGGGATGGTCATTGCAGTTATTGGAGACGGCTCAATGACGGGGGGGGAAGCCTTTGAAGGACTGAACCAAACGGGGCACCTCAATAAAAACATCATCGTCATCTTAAACGACAACGAGATGTCCATCAACCCCAATGTTGGAGCGCTCTCTTCCTTCTTTTCCCGTAAACTCTCCTCAAAGCCGGTCGTCAACCTGAAAAGGGAGATCGAAGCAATTTTGAGGTCCGTCCCCGGCATCGGCGACAACATCGTGAAGGTTGTAAAAAAAGCGGAAGACGCCATCAAAGGATTTATGACCCCCGGTATGCTCTTTGAATCGATGAACTTCCAGTACTACGGCCCCATCGACGGCCACAGAATCGACCGTCTTGTAGAGACGCTCTCAAACGTCAAAGAAATTGATGCTCGAATATTGGTACATATCATGACAAAAAAGGGGTAGGGCTACATCCCCGCAGAAGAAAACCCTTCAAAGTTTCACGGCATTGGACCCTTTGACGTGGA
>JAUWME010000394.1 GCA_030613285.1 Candidatus Zymogenus sp.
AAGTTCCGTATATTTTCGCTCTATGGCGCAAGAGACTTTTATCTCAGATGTGCTAATCATCAAGATGTTGATATTCTCTGACGCCAGTGCCTTAAACATCTTTGACGCCACCCCGGCATGACTCCTCATCCCCACCCCGATAATCGACACCTTTGCAATGTCCTCATCGGCGACAATCCCCTCAGCGCCAAGTTTTTTCATCAACTCGTTTAAAATCTCTTTGGACTTTTTCAAATCATTTTTTGGGACGGTAAATGTAATGTCAGCGTTGTTGTTCTCGCTAATGTTCTGGATAATCATATCCACAATTATGTTCGCATCTGAGATGGCGCCAAAAATCTCCGATGCAATGCCGGGTTTGTCCGGCACGCCCTTGAGGGTTAGTTTACACTCATCGACATTATATGCAATTCCAGAAACTACCACCCGTTCCATATCTTTATCCTCCTTGATAACGTAAGTCCCAGGAACGTCCTTAAATGTTGACTTGACCAAAATTGGGACATTGTATTTTTTTGCAAACTCCACGGACCTTATCTGAAGCACCTTCGCCCCAAGGCTTGCCATCTCAAGCATCTCATCATACGAGATTTTATCAAGCTTTCTGGCTTTCGGGGAAATATTTGGATCCGTTGTATAAACACCCTCCACATCTGTGTAGATTTCACAGACGTCTGCTTTTAATGCTGCTGATAGTGCAACGGCGCTGGTGTCAGAGCCACCCCTCCCCAATGTTGTGATATTACCATCTTCATCCGCACCCTGAAATCCGGTTATCACAATTACGCTCCCCTTTTCCAGCTCTTTTTCGATCTTTTTGCGATCGATGTCCATAATTCGCGCCCTCGTAAAGGCACTGTCTGTGGAAATCTTGACTTGAGGGCCTGTAAATGAGAGTGCGGGACACCCCATGCTGTTTAGCGCAATGGAGAGAAGCGCCACAGTTACCTGCTCGCCTGTGGAGATAATCACATCCACCTCCCGTTCAGTTGGGGCAGGATTCATACTATAAGCAAGATCTACCAGCCTATCGGTCTCACCCGCCATGGCAGAGAGGACAACTACCACGCTGTTGCCGTCGTCCCTGGTTTTTTTTACCTTTTCGGCGACTTTTTTTATCAACTCCTCGCTGCCTACAGATGTACCGCCGTATTTTTGAACAATAAGTGCCACGCTCTTTTCTACTCCCCTTTTTTAGATTCAATAAATGTCATTAGATGTTCTTTGATGAAACCAACGCTCGCAACGCTCAATTTTTCATTAGTCTCGCCCAAAAATGATATTCTAAACTCCCTTATATTTTCGCTCAAAATCGAAATTGAAATATTAATGCGATTGACGGGAAGCAATTCATCCGCCCTTTCCGCCCATTCCACCACCGTCACGCCATCGCCATAAAAATATTCCTCGTAACCCAATTCCAAAAGCTCATCTGTCCCGCCAAGCCTGTAAAGGTCTATGTGGTTTAAGGCGATCTCTCCCGGATATTCGTTAATCAGGGTAAAGCTTGGACTTGCCACAACGTATCCTTCGTCAATTTTGAGGCCTTTGGCAATCCCTTGTGTGAATTTAGTTTTTCCCGCCCCCATCTCGCCTGTCAATGCCACAAAAAGCCCTCTACCACCTAATGCCCCCTTCCCCAGGGCACTGCCCAAAAGGATGGTCTCCTCTGGGGAGTTGGTGGATATTATCAATCCATTTTTTTCAGTGTTGGACATGGCTTACTTGCAGAAAATCACCCAAAACTATTATTGGCATTATTGGCGCTGTTTTCACCGCTATCATCATTGGCACCATTGGCAACCATTGCAACTATTTCTTTGGGCAATAAATATTAAACTCCCTAAAATTCTGCCTCCGTTTTGCCGTTTTGAAATTACTTTGAAATTTGATATAAACTCGGCCCCAGTCGATTTTCCAACTCAACAGGGTCAGAATTGTAAAGCCCAGCCGTCACCTTTGGGATTTCATCTAATATATCTGCGGTGCCAAGAGATACCACGCCTGTACAATCGGCGGCGGCGTCCCCCGCCCTCCCGTGGATATAGACCCCGGCGCAGGCGGCCTTTGTTGGGTTTTTGCCCATGGCAAGAAATCCCCCGATAAGCCCTGTCAGGATATCGCCAACTCCACCCCTTGCCATCCCTGGATTTCCGCAGATGGCAACAAAAATCTCTCCGTCGGGAACTGCAATGATCGTTCGAGCGCCTTTTAAGACTACCCAGACACCATATTTTTTTGCAAAGTCTTTCGCCACACCCGCCCGATTTGCCTGTACCTCGCCGCTCCCTTTTCCTATCAACCTGCCCATCTCTCCCGGATGCGGCGTAATGATGACATTTGCTTTTTTCTTTTTTAATATATCGGGGTCATCACTGATGACGTTTAGTCCGTCGGCATCAATGACGAGGGGGATTTCAGATTTTTCAATCAGCCCCCTCACCACTTCTCTGACCCCTTCTTTTGTGCCCAGCCCCGGCCCGACAGCAATGGCATCCATCGAGTCTTTTCCTGCAGTAATCTCAAAGATTCGATCCAAGGCTGAAGACGACAGAAACCCCTTCCCATCATCGGGGAGGGGGAGCGTCATGGCCGCTGTGGTCTTGGTCTCCATGATGTCGTTTAGGGATGCCGGTACACCCACGGTAACAAGACCTGTCCCTGTGAGCAACGCCCCTTCTGTAGCCAAAGCCGCCGCCCCGGTCTTTCCCGGAGAGCCGGCAATAATCAAGAGGTGGCCGAAATCACCCTTGTGCGTCTGGGGCGGTCTCTTCACCATCAGGGAGAAGAAGTCAGCGGGAAGAACGATATTTGAGTTAATCTCCATCCTCTCAACAAGTTTTTTTGGGATGGAGATATCAAGGAGATAAAGCTCCCCAACATAATCCGCCCCGGGATATACCACCTCACCCAGCTTTGGAAGGGCAAGAGCAACGGTTGCATCTGCCAAAATGGCAACTCCCAAAACGTTTCCACTGTCCGAATCGATACCAGACGGGATATCCACAGAGAGAACTTTTTTGTCCTTATCGGCTGAAATGTCATTTATCGCCATAATAATCCGGGCGTA
>JAUWME010000432.1 GCA_030613285.1 Candidatus Zymogenus sp.
GGGGGATGAGACAGAGAGTGATGATTGGACTGGGACTAATCCTTGAGCCGGAGCTTATCATTGCCGACGAACCGACAAACTCCCTTGATGTCATCGTAGAGGCGCATTTCCTCGATCTTTTAAAAGAGCTCAAGGAGGAATACAACCTGACAATCCTCCTGATTACCCACAATATGGGGATTGTGGCGGAATTGGCAGATCGTGTTGCTGTGATGTATGCTGGCAGGATTGTTGAAGAGGCGCAAACTACAATGCTTTATGATAACCCCCTTCATCCATACACAGAGGGTCTTCTTCGTTCCATTCCAAACATAGATGCCAAGATAAAAACTATTTCTTGTATGCCCGGCTCACCACCGAACCTAATGTCGCCGCCTATGGGTTGCTCGTTTCATCCAAGGTGTCCCAAGGTTATGGACATCTGCAAGAAGAGGGAGCCCGAAAACATCGTTATAAATGGTGGTAGTAAGAACGGTGGGAGAAGTGTAGAATGTTTCTTATACGGGGAGAAGAGTGATGGATAACGGCGTCCTCGTCGAGGTGAAAGACCTCAAGAAATATTTTTCTGTTGAGACCGGGTTTGTAGAGAAGCTCCTGACCAAGGAGAGGAACTTTGTAAAGGCCGTTGACGACGTCTCCTTTTCTATCAAGAAGGGCGAAGTGATGGGGCTTTGTGGGGAGAGCGGTTGCGGCAAGACAACAATGGGAAGGCTTATAATGAGGCTTGAGGATGTTACCGATGGCAATATCTACTTTGACGGTCAGGACATCACCAATCTTTCCGGGAGTGAGCTTACCCGTTTTCGTCCAAATATGCAGATGGTTTTCCAAGATCCCCACGCATCTTTAAATCCAAGGATGTCAGTGGGCGAATCGATAGGGCACAGCCTTGCCGTCCAAAAATTGGGAAACAAGAGGGAAAGAAAAGAGAGAGTGAGAGAAGTCATGAAGAGAGTGGCCCTGACTCCTGTGGATGATATTATAGTGCGTCATCCCCATCTGCTTTCTGGTGGGCAGAAACAGAGAGTTGTCCTTGCCAGAGCGCTTGTTGTCAACCCAAAGTTGGTTGTGGCCGATGAACCCATCGCAATGGCTGATGTCTCGGTGAGGGCGCTTATCTTGGAGTTGATGTTGGAGCTGAAGAAAGACTTTGACCTGACATATTTATTTATCACCCACGATCTTGCAACGGCAAAATACATCTGCGACAGGATTGCTGTGATGTATCTCGGCGTGATTGTTGAACTGGGGGATATTGATGAGGTCTTTATGAATCCGGCACATCCTTACACCGAGGCCCTCTTGAGCGCTGTTCCAGTACCTGATCCTAAGGCCAGACGGCAACACAAAATTCCCAGGGGAGAAATTCCATCTGCGGTGTCGCCTCCGCCCGGTTGCAGGTTTCACACGAGGTGTCCCATCGCTATCGAAATTTGCAAAAAGGTGAAACCGGAAATGATTGATATAAGGAAGGGGCATTATGTGGCTTGCCACCTCGCAAAATGAAGGGGTAAGCAATATGGATAAACAGAAGGGATAAAAAGAAGGGTCGGCCGCAGGAGCCGAATTTAACGACCGACCACGATGAGCAAATTCAATAGTTGAACGTTAGCTCCTTTTCTCAGATATTATTCCTTAGGCTATTTCTATAAACTATTTCAGGCTTAAATTTACCAACTCTTTTCACCAGCTAATCTCAACAATCCCAATTGCTCCAATCCTTTTCTCAACACCGCGTCGCCAACCCCCTTTCCCAATTTGATGCCATCAACTAATGTTGTCAGCCTTACAATTACCACTCCCTTTTCTCAATTTGATACCACCAACCCTTTTCCAACCCACCCTTCTACTCAGTATTGCCATTCAATTTCACCAGACCCCCAATTTATCAACCCTCGCTCTAACTGATATTGTCAACCCTTTTTACCAGCTCCAATTTTACCACCCAGCCCCAATTTCATCAGCCCCCTCAATTTACCAACTCTCGCTCTAACTGATATTGCGTCAACCCTTTTTTCAATCAATATTGCCAGCCCCTCTTTTTGTTAGGCTGCTTTTTTTCGCATTTCCGATGGTGTGACGCCAAAGTTCTTTTTAAATTCCCTGCAGAAATAGCCAAAGTGGTTGTATCCCACTGCTTTGGCGATTTTATACACGGGGAGATTGGATCTGATGAGCAAGTCTTGGGACTTTTCCATTTTGATCCCTCTTAGAAAGGATTTGATTCCCTTACCGTATCTTTTTTTGAAGTGATAAAAGAGTTTTTGACGGCTTATCTTTGCGGCTGTGCAGAGGTCGTTGATTCGGATTTTATTCATATAATTTTCGAGGAGGTAGAATCTTACTTTTTCAATTGGATCCATTTCGATTGACGGGTCTCCGGAGATTTTACCTACCGCAGTTGTTAGCTCTTCAAGGTCGATAGGGTCTTTGATGTAGTACGATGCCCCGGAGTTTAATGCTTCGATGGCGAGTTCTTCTGTGCTGCTGGGGGCTATTGCGATGGTTGGAATGGACCATTTTTTTGCCTCTCTAATTACTGAGATGCAGCCATCTCCTTTGAGTGAAAGATTGATGATTACAATGTCTGCTTTTAGGGAGCGTATCGAATCGAGGGCGTTTATCGGATTTTGCATCCAGGACATGTCAAATTTTGTTCCCATTGCCGAATTGATTGAGCCGACAAATTGCGCATTGTCGTCACAGACTAAGAGTCTTTTTTTCTCCATGATGTCTCCTTTTTATATTGTGGTC
>JAUWME010000025.1 GCA_030613285.1 Candidatus Zymogenus sp.
CCATCAAGAACCTCGATTTTTTTATGGTGGCAGACACCCTGCCGGTGGAGCAGACTGGTTACGCCGACCTTGTCCTTCCCGATTGTACATACCTTGAGAGGATGGACGAGATAAGTGTCAAGAATTTCAAACAAAACTTTGTTACAGTAAACCAACCGGTGGTAGAGCCACTTCATAACTCAAAGCCGGGTTGGTGGATGTGTCGGGAGATTGGCCTTCGGATGGGTCTTGATACGTACTTTGAGTGGAAGGATATTGAGGAATATAACGACACGAGGCTGAAGGCCGCGGGGTTGACCCTAAAAGAGCTTACAAAGACCGGGATTGTTCCATTAGCTACTGGCCCCGTTTTCTTGGAAGATGGAAAAGATCTGACATTTTCCACACCCACAGGGAAAATTGAGCTTTCGTCAAGTCATCTTTCAGCCTTCGGTCAGTATCCCGTTCCCGTGTTTGAGAATGAGCCGGTAAAGCCCGGCCCAGGACTTTTCTTTCTGACTTCTGGACGCTCTCCTCTCCAGTCCTTTTCGAGATCACAGAATAATAGGATAAGCCTTGCTGTGGATAACGGAAATCAGTTTTGGATCAACGTCGATTCGGCCAGGTCAATCGGGGTGAGGGACGGGAAGAAATACTATCTTCAGGACAAGAACGGGGTCAAATCAACCTTTAAGGCAAAGGCCAAAGTTACACATGGTATAAGGCCCGACACCATCTATCTTACCCACGGCTTTGGGCACGAGGGCAAGAAACTGAAGTCCGCATTTGGAATAGGGATTGATGATACAAAGTTGATTACGAAAATAAAAGCAGATCCCATCATGGGCGCCACAGGCATGAGGGGAAGTCTTATTAAGGTTGTTGTGTAGTAACGAAAGCAGGGGAGAGATATTATGAAGCAAGGAGAGAAACGATATGCCATGGTTATTGATACAACCCTTTGCGTGGGTTGCAAAGATTGCCTCATGGCGTGCCAGACCGAAAACAACGTACCGCTCCCTTTCTTTCGGGAGTGGCTTGTATTTTTAACAAAGGGAGAATTTCCGAATCTTCACAGAGTAATACGCTCTGAGCGTTGTCACCACTGCGACAGGGCGCCATGTGTGGGGGTTTGTCCGACAGGGGCAAGCCATTTTGACGAGGGCGGAATAGTTGTGGTTGATCCCAAAAAATGTACCGGGTGCAAAGCGTGCATCGCCGCCTGTCCCTATAACGCAAGGTTTGTGCATCCTGAGGGGTATGTCGATAAATGTTCGTTTTGTATCCACAGGACAAGCGTGGGGCTAAAGCCGGCTTGTGTGGATGTGTGCCCGACACACTGCCTACACTTTGGAGATATCAACGATCCCTCAAGTGAAGTCAGTAAGCTCTTAAAGAGTCGGAGATGGGAAAATTTAATCCCGGAGGCGGGGACAAAACCCCAACTCTATTTTCTGTACTAATCAAAGCAGGAGAAAAACAAATGGAAATAGAAGTTGAAAACACTTTTCACGCGCCCCTTCCTCATGCAGGGGAATTGATCTGGGGTTGGGAAATTCCAGTGTACCTCTTCCTTGGCGGTCTTGTGGCGGGGATGATGATTCTTTCGGGGGCCTATTTTCTCTCAAAGAAGAGAAATGAGCTTCCATTTACCATCGTAGGCGGGGCAATTCTCTCCCCGATAGTTTTATCGATCGGTATGTTCATGCTCTTTTTAGACCTGTCATACAAGGTGCACGTCTGGCGTTTTTATACGGCATTCGAGTTTACTTCCCCCATGTCCTGGGGCTCATGGATACTGATGCTTATATATCCCGTCAGCATACTTTTTATCACAGCGCTCCTTTTTGAGGAGGTAAAAAAAGGTGGGGGGGTTGCTGAGTATCTGACAAAAATTGGAAAGAAGCTCGAATTTCTACGACCACTGGGTGACCTGTTAGATGAGATTCCCCCTTGGGCTGCGAAGAACGTAAATATATTTGCGTGGATGAGTATTGGGTTGGGGATAGCGCTTGGGGCATACACAGGGATTCTCCTTTCGTCATATGCCGCAAGACCCCTCTGGAATTCCCAGGCTCTGGCGCCTCTCTTTCTTATATCTGGACTATCTTCGGCAGCAGCCCTTTCGGTTATCCTCGAAAAAAAGGATAAAGCCAAACACGAAATGGCAAGGATTGACAGGGTTTTTATTGGCGTCGAACTTTTTATTATCTTTTTACTCTTTGCCAATTTGGCCTACAGCGTAAGGGCGCATCAGTGGGCATTGGGGCCCTTTGTGGGAAGTAATATTTACACTCCCTTGTTTTGGGTTCTTGTGGTGGGTATGGGTTTGATTACCCCCCTTTTTCTGGAGTTTCTCGAAGTGAGGAAGGTAATAAAGCCCACTATTGTTGTTCCTATTCTCGTAATTCTTGGAGGGATTCTCCTCAGGTTTGCTTTTGTATATGCGGGCCAGGCGGTCTGCTGGTGTTACTTTATCTATAGATAGAGGAATTGAAAATGGAAAAAGAAAATTACAAAAACCCATATATCATGGGAGTCTTTTTGGGCCTGGCGTTGCTCTTTACCTATTATATTTCGGGCCACGGTTTAGGAGCGTCGGGCGCATTTTATCGGATAGTGGCGGAGATTACAAATGTTATATCTCCCGCATCAACAGGGGAGGGAAGTGTATACTACTCATACCTTAAGGGCCCTGAGCCTTCCAAATCCACTTGGCTTATCTTTGAGTCTATCGGAATAATGTTGGGAGGTTTTATTTCAGGCCTTATTGGCGGAAGAGTCAAGTGGGAGACTATCAAGGGCGCCAACGCAAGTCGGGGTCTTCGCCTTACAATGGCCCTTGTGGGTGGGATACTCATCGGGTTTGTAAGCAAGATTACTCTGGGCTGTACCAGTGGACAGGGGATGAATGGCGCGGCGGTTCTCTCGGTGGGAAGCTGGGTGTTTCTCTTCTCCGTCTTTGGAGGTGGGTTTATGGCTGCTTATTTTGTAAGAAAACAGTGGAAATAAAGGGGGATAAAAAATGGGACCTTTACTTGAGTATGGTATTATCAACCCGTGGACGACAGTAGCTATCGGTTTATTCAGTGGACTCTTTTTTGGTGTTGCTCTGGAAAGTGCGGGATTGGGCAACGCAAAGAAAATAGCCGCTATATTTTACTTGAAGGACTTTACTGTTCCTAAAGTGATGTTTACTGGTATCGTAACGGCGATTCTGGGTGTTTACTATCTTGATATTTTGGGTATAATGGATATGGGGAGGCTCAGCTTCTCGGCCACCCTGCTCTGGCCATTTCTTATTGGAGGTATAATCTTCGGTTTTGGAATGGTAACAGCGGGTCTCTGACCGGGTACATCTTTGGTGGCGGTCGCCACCGGAAAGATCGATGGTCTTGTGTCCATCGTGGGTATCTTCATCGGGGTTGTTGCTTATAACATCAGTTTCACCATTTTAAATAATCACGTTGACATCTACAAATACCTCTATTCAGGAAATATGGGTTTTATTACACTTCCTGAATTAATGGATATCAAACCGGGGATAGTGATATTAGGCATTACTCTTTTTGCGCTCGGATTCTTCTGGTTTGGTGAGTTTATGGAAAAAAAGATGAATAAATAATCTTGTTTTATTGACATAAAAGGAGTTGATAAAAAGATGACTATTAAAAGATTTTCGGTCTTTTTGGTACTTCTGCTTTCGGGTCTCCTGGCGATTTCGGCGGTAACTCAGGTTCCGGGAGAAGAAAAACAGATGTTATGCGGTATGGACTATATAAAGTCACTTCCAGAGGATAACAATGCGGTATCGGCTGAAGACCTCGAAGACCTCCTTAACACTAATAAGACGGTTTTTACTCTAATCGACATAAGGAGCGATGCGGATTACTCGAAGGGGTCACTTCCGGGAGCTTATAACGTCAATTACCATATCATCTTCAACGACGATGCCGATGTATATTTCAAAAACAAAGAGGTTACATATATCCTTATCGACAAGGACGGCTCCATGTCTTTTCAGCTGATTCCTTTCTTTATTGAGAGGGGTTTTAAGGTAAAGGCCTTAACTGGCGGGATTGGTGCCTGGGCAAGGATGATATCTGGTGAAGGTGGCGTTGATATGGGAGATATTTTTAAAGCCCCGGCAGGAGGGGTAACAACTCCGCCGCCACCACCGCCGTTTGGAGGAGGAGGTGGATCGACGTTTGAGCCGGGGGGATGTGGTTAGTTGACAAATAGATTGTTGGTACTCTTCGGGATTTGGAGTGGTGGTAATAGTTAATATTTCATCATGCCAAATCCCGTTTTTTATGGAACCCTTGATGTCCAACTTTTTTTGACGACATACAATTGTGTTTATCATAAACTACTTCTGGAAAGTAATCAGAAAAGTTTTCTCTATACTTTACAAATATCCTTGGCATTGAAAAAATTCTATTGGAGGTCTTTGTAGTAAATCGACTCCGACATTGATATTTCGGCTGCATTTGTTTCGACCACTTCGAGCAACGACCACCCTGCTCCTTCGTAGAGGGCGTTGGCGGTGTGGGTGAATAAATAGAGGCGTTTGACGCCAGCGGTGACAGCTGTGGTTTCGGCGGCCTTCACCAGCGCCCCGCCGATTCCCTTGCCGCGGTAGTCGGCAGAAACGATTAGCGATGCCAGCCAAGGGTTGAGATTAGGGCGGGCAGGGAGGTCATCGTATTTGAGGGAGACCGATCCCACGGGCATGGTGTCTTCTATGGCGATGAGCGTTGTGGGGATGGCGGCGATCTGCATACGCTTTTGGTATCTCACGATGATTTCGTCCAAGGGGAGTTTGCCGACATGCCACTCCCGGTAGTTCCAGTATGCGATGATGGGTAAGTACTGGGGGTAGTCTTTTAGGTACTGTATTTCTGCCACGCTATTATTTTCCTTCTTTGTAGATTTCATTCAGCATTTAGTAAGCTGAGGAATTCCCATCTCTTCAAAAATTTCCAGCGCCTCGTCATTCGCCCACCTGAAGGGCGGGCTAATTCAAGTTTCCTACGTTGTCCCAGAATGCTTCATAATGATAATGTTGTGTTCAATAAATTGAGTGTTGTAAAAACCGCTATTTCTCCCCTTCCTTATTATTTTCAAGCTCCATTTCTCGGAGTTTCCTCCGCAAAATCTTTCCAATGACTGTCTTTGGGAGTTCGTCTTTAAATTCAATCAACTTGGGCACCTTGTAGGCGGCAAGGTTCTCCTTGCAGTAATCAATAACCTCTTTTTCGGTGAGGTTCTCCCCTTCCTTTACAACGATAAAGGCCTTAACCGTTTCACCGCGATATTTGTCCGGCACCCCCACCGCACAGGCTTCCAATATCTTTGGGTGATCAAAGAGGATATTGTCAATTTCGACAGGAGAGACGTTATATCCACTGGCAATAATCAAATCCTTCTTTCGATCCACTAACGTAAGATAGCCATCCTTGTCGAAGAACCCAATATCACCAGTATGATACCATCCCCCCTTGAGGGCCTTTTTAGTCTCCTCCTCGTCTTTGCAATATCCCATCATAACCTGGGGGCCCTTAACGAGTATCTCTCCGGTTTCTCCAATCTTACATTCCTTTTTCCCCGTTTCAGTATCCACAATTTTGACATCGGTATCCGGTGCGGGAAGACCGACGGTTCCTGGCTTTATCTTATCATTAAACGGGTTTGCAGAGATCAAGGGGGCGGTTTCTGTCGAACCGTAGACCTCAAGGACAGTTCCCCCTGTTAAATCCTTCAGTTCCCTAATGAGTTCCTCAGGCAGAGAAGCCCCTCCGGAGATAAACGCCTTGAGATAGGAAAGGTCGAGTTTTCTAAATTCGGGGTCTGCAAGCAACCCCACAAAGATAGTGGGAAGACCGGGGAGGAATATGGGTTTATGTTTCTTCAAAATCTCAATAATCGTCTTTGGCTCCGGCCTTGTGATAATAAGATGCTCCCATGCCTTCCAAATCATAAAATTCATGGTGGTTGAAAAGCCCGAAGTGTGAAATACCGGGTACAATCCCACCATCGACTCTTCACCCGATTTTAGCCCGCTAAACCACTCGACAAACTGTTGAACACTTATGCTGATGTTTTTGTGAGAGAGCATAACGCCCTTGCTTGCCCCCGTTGTCCCGCCGGTATAAATGATGGTGGCAAGCTCATCCCAGCTGCTTTTGTCTTCAACAGGCTCGTTGGAATATTTATCTATTATGTCCTTAAAAATCAGGACAGTGTCGGTGGGCTCAACCTTCTTATACATCTGTTTTTTGACAATGGGGAAAAGCTGTTTTTTCGGAAATGGGAGGTAGGAGTGTATATGACAGGCGATTACCTTTTCTACCTTTGTTTTGGGTATTACGTTTAAGACTCTGGGCAGAAGGAGCGTCAACGTGATTGCAATCTTCGAATCGGAGTTGTTAAACTGGTGCTCCAACTCCCTCTCAGTATAAAGGGGGTTGTTTTGTACCGCCACAGCGCCCATTTTTAGGATCGCCTGATTTGCAATAAACGTCTGGGGTATATTTGGAAGTACCAAAGCCACCCTATCACCTTTTTTTATCCCAAGATCCGTAAGTGCTCTGACAAATTGATTGACAAGCCCATCAAACTCAGAGAAGGTTATTTTCTTCCCCATAAAATCATAGGCAACTTTTTTTGGGAATTCCTCTGCCGATCTTGTCAGGGCACCCGGTATCGTTACTTTCTCATAATCTATGCTCTTTCTAACTTCCGGCGGATAGGATTTATGCCACAACTTTTCTTTCATCTTTATTTCCCCCTTTACTCTTTTTTTTTCAGAGTAATATTAATTTTCAGCTCCTTCATAAAACCTTCTGTCGTTCCCTGTGTCTTGACGGCCTTCATGGTATAGTCCATGAGGTTGTCGGGTATCTCAATGGCTTGGGTTCTCGAAACGTGAGATAGCGCCCCATCGATGCATGACGAAATGCAGAGGCCGCAACCGATACATTTTTCGGGGTCTGAATATGCTACTTTTTCCACCGAGATCGCTTTCATGGGGCACACATCCACACACGATTCACAAGCCGTGCACCGATCACCATTGACAACTGCAAAGAGAGAACCCACGGGGCGAAGATCGTAGCGGCCATGCCTTGTAGCTACTCCCAGCTGGGCGCAGCAGCAAGAACAGCAGTGACAGATTATCCCGATATCGTCTTTTGTATTGGAGGGGATAGAGACAAGCCCCGCATCGTGGGCATTTTTTACTATCTTCTTTGCTTCCCCTTTCTCGATGGGACGAGACAGCCCCTGCTCCACAAGATACTTTGCCGCATAACCCACCCCAATGCAGGTTTCAACGGGACTATCGCACGCCTTTACAATTCTTCTGCATGAGCAATCCCCCACCGAGAGATACTTTGCCTCATCGATATATTTAGAAACGTGGTCATATGAAACAGCGCCGCTTTCGGGTTTTATCTCCTCCTCTACAGGAAGCACCCTCCCCGGCGGGAGAAAGTTACCTGGGGGAGGGCACCATCCCTCTTTGAGATACTCGTCCCACAACGATCTGAGTCTCTCTTGATTTAGACCCTCACGGTCGTGCTTAATCGGGTAGTTGTAGATGGTATCAAGGCTGAAGAGCAAAAACATCCGGGTACCCTTGATGACAAAAGTGTAAACAACCCCCTTATTTGCCATATTTTTTAGGAGTTCTTCGGTTTTTTTCGGCTCAATCCCAGACGCTTTCGAGATTTCCGAGACAGAAGCGGGCATAAAGGGTATTGTGAGAGACAGCAATGCCTCTTCGGGGGTAAATAGAGTCTCGAGGATTTCCAGAAATCTGTCTCCCCCCGGAACCCCAGACGGCGCTACGGAAAGTTTATCTCTCAATTTCAGATAATTTTCTCTTTGGTTCACTTATTCTTTCTCCTTGACCGTAAGCTCTTTTACAAATTCCTCGGCAACACCCCGAACCTTTACCGCCATCTCCGTCCATTCCATGATGCTATTTGGCACATCGGGGGTGGGTGTCTTCTTGATAAGGGATATTGCGCCATCGGGGCAAGACGATACGCAAAGCCCGCAACCGATACACCTTTCGAGATTAACAGAGGCTATATCATCGACATCTATCGCCTTCATGGGACACGTATCTACGCAAGTACCGCAGGCGGTGCAGTCGTCCTGAGAAATTGAGGCGATATAAGCTCCTTTCGGGACAAGGTCGTAACGGCCATGTCTTGTGGCCACCCCCAGCTGGGCGCAGCAACAGGGGCAGCAGTGGCAAATCAGGTTAATTTCGTCTTTTGTGTTTGACGTAACGGACACAAGGCCAGCATCCACTCCCTTTTTGTGAATGGCTTTTGCCTCATCTTTGTCAATAAAGCGCGCCATTTTATGCTCTACCAGAAATTTTGCCTCATAATCAAGTGCCATACAGACTTCTGTTGGTGAGTTACAACCACCTACGATTTTCTTGCACGAACACTCACCTACGCTAATATATTTAGCCTCATCTATATACTTATAGACGAGGTCCTGGGGCAGCACCTCACTTTCCGATGATAAATTTTCTTGAATGGGAAGAACCCTGCTTGTTGGAAAATGTTCGCCTTCTGAATTTATCGCGTCATCCCCTACTAAACCTTCCTCGGCAAGAAACTCATCGCACAATGATTTAAGTCTCTCATAATCCACGCCCGGAACTTCTGTCATAAGTGGAAACTTAAATAAGGTCCAAGTGACACCAAAAAGCATAAACATCGGTGTCCCCTTGATCTCAAAGGCGTACACCAGCCCTTTATCCGCCATCTTTGATAGAACTTTTTCTATATCCTCTTCATTCGTTCCTGCCCCGCCTGCAATATCGGAAAGGGGGGCAGGCATAAAGGGTAGAATCAGCGCCAGCTCGGCCTCTTCGGGGGTAAAAAGGATTCTTAATATCTCAAAAATCTTTTCCCCCTTCGGTATCCCCGTGGGGGTGATGGTCAGTTTCTTGTAGAGCTTTTTATAAACAGAATCTTTGTTCATTACTTATCTACCTTAAAGTTTGTTTCTATTATTTTAAATGAGGAATACCCTTATATATGCGGTAACTACATTCGATAATATTTTAAGTTCAAAGTCTCTCTTTAAGCACCCTCTTAAGCACCTTTCCAGCGCCACTCACCGGCAACTCGTCGATGAAATGCACCTCCCGAATTTGCTTGTAAGGGGCGACTTGCTTATTTACAAATTCCATCATCTCATCAGCTGTGGCTTTGACATCCGCCTTAAGCTGAATAAATGCCACGGGGATTTCCCCGCCCTTTTCTGCCTTTTTGCCCACAACGGCGCACTGAACCACCTTCGGGTTTGCAAATAGCAGCTCCTCAAGCTCTCTCGGATAGACGTTGTATCCTTTATAGATAATAAGGTCTTTTTTCCTGTCGGTAATATAAAAATATCCATCTTCGTCCTCGTAGCCGATGTCGCCTGTGAAAAGCCAGCCGTCTTTAAGGGTGGCCTTGGTTTCATCGGCCCTGTTCCAGTAGCCTCCCATACATTGAGGCCCTTTGATGCATAGCTCCCCCTCCTCTCCCTGGGGAAGAACCTCGCCGCTCTTTACGTCAACGACTTTCATAAAAGTATCAAAAACCGGCAGCCCCACCGATCCCGCTTTCGAGGCCTCCCTGCTGGGTGGATTCATAGTGGCCATGCCGGTTACCTCGGTAAGCCCGTATCCTTCGCAAACCACTCCTGAAAATGCATTGAGCATTTTCTCCAAGACGGGAACAGGCAGCGGTGCCGCTGCTGATACCGCAAACTTGATTCGGGACATATCGACCTTTTTAAACTCCGGGTCTTCAAGCAACGGGATGTAGAGCTGGGGAGCGCCCCCCATTATATCGGCCTCATATTTATCCACCGCACGGATATATTCCACTGCATCAAGGCGGGGAAAAACGATCATCGTCATGGCGCTGTAGATTGGGAAATTGAGATACCCGATGGAACCCATGACATGAAACCAAGGAACCACAACAAGAACCGTCATCCTCTCAATCATCGGTCTTTCTATATCGATATCTATGTCTTCTATCTCCTCTTTCATGGGGGTCATGTCGTGGGATATGATCCCGTTTTCATAGATTACATCACCACCGCCAAACCAGTGGGCGATCTGAAGTACGTTGGCAACGACATTGTAGTGGGTCATCACAACCCCCTTGGAAAGTCCTGTTGTGCCGCCGGTATATCCCAGATGGGCGATGTCCTTTTTTGGGTTGATGTTCACGTTGATTGGGTCTTCGCTACCGTCATTTAAGAGGTTAAGGAAGTCTTCCCCCTTTTTGATGGGAGATTTTTTAAGCATCTTTAGGGGAGCCGATACGGGGGGGTAGTTGTCGGGCATGGTGGTTACGATGTGGTTTTTGATCTTTGTCTTTTTTAAGATATTTTCTATCGATCCCGAAAGCAAGTCGAGGGTAATCAGGATTTCGGCGCCAGAATCATTCAGCTGATATTCAATCTCCCGCTCCACCATTAACGGCGAGCAGGGCACAAATACGGCGCCGATCTTCATCATGGCGTAGTAGGCAATGGCAAACTGGGGGCAGTTGGGAAGATGTACAGCCACCCTGTCCCCTTTCTTTACACCCCGTTTCAAAAGACCGTTGGCAAACCGTGTGGATAGGGTGTCCAATTCCCTGTAAGTAATCTCAATTCCCATAAATCTTAACGCCACCATATCGGGAAACTTGGTGGCTGTGGAGGTCAAAATCTTATGAACAGGAATATCAGGGTAATTTAACGACCTTGGTCTACCTTTCGGCCAAGAAGAATAGTTTTTTGGCGCTTCCATCTGGTATCTCCTCGTTTTGGTTTATGGGATGTGCAAAATTTGAGACCGGAAACAGATTTGCTTTCTGTGATTATCTTTCTTTCGAAGCAATCCTATTCTATTTCTGTCAGAACGTGATAACAGGTATCGTCGCCCATGGCCTTGCACTTTATCTCCTTAACAATATAGACCCCCTTTCCGTATGACCAGTCGGTAAGATATTGGAAGGAGCCTACAAATCCCAAGCAGATGGGCCTCTCGGAATCATAGGGCGCACAGGTAGTGCAGTTAAAGCAGTCGTATTCTACACCCCCGTCTTCAGTTATTACAATCTTTCCCTTGCCGGAGACAGCACTAAAAAATTCCATGGATTTTCGAAACTTTTCGTCCGGAGCAAGATCCATAAAGGAGTCCAAAATATGGCCCTTCTCCACAACGTATTTGGCCGTGATATATCCCATCCTCCTCCAGAGGCTCAACGCAGCCTTTAGTCCCAGGGTATTTACCACCTCGGTGTAAATCATTGTCCGAGCGTCCTCGGTCATGCACGGTTCCCAGTCGTATTCCGGGGGGGTCTCGTAGACATCAGACTGACCGATATTTCTGAAGATAATCTTGGCGCCGTTATACCCCATTATTTCCTGAAGGGCATCGATGTGTCCCCTGACGGTCATATTTGTGGCCATCTCCACATCACTGCTTTTTTTGTCAGTTTTGTCCGGCATATTTCACCTCATAGTCTAAATTGTTAAGCGTGTCCGATATTAACAATTCTAAACAGGACTGCAACGCCATCATTAATGTTTCCGGATTGTCTGTCTGAATGGTTTTTCCGATAATGCAAAGGACCTTTAATTTCTATTGTTATCAAAAATCAGGGAGAATATCAAGCATTTCCTTCGTCTCACCACAGAAAAATTTCCGTTTTCCAAAGGTTTGGAGATTCTTTTGTAGGATAAGGTGAACAAAATGGCTGCTTACTTGATGATTAAGGAGCTTTAGGGACGTGGCAATCTCAATATGCTTTTGTGTTATGATAGAGTTTCTTACACCTCTCTTTGGTTGGGTTTAAAAAATACCAAGTTTCTAATTTCAGCAGAGTTTGGTAATTTATTGGTTTTTCTGAAATATCAGAAAATATAAATATTTTTGTATTAGACGTTCTAAATCAGGTAAGAGAAAAACACTACTAACCCCGTCCGATGTTGGGTCGACCCACGG
>JAUWME010000228.1 GCA_030613285.1 Candidatus Zymogenus sp.
TCAATTGGGGATCTTGAGAACTCTGCGGATGATACTATCTTTGATGATATTTCAGCGGGAGCCGAGGTTAATGGCGACGACCTGTTTCCCGATGAGGTTGACAAAGAATCTTTAGATGACGGGACTCTTTCTGTTTCTGACAGTGGCGAGTTTAGCGATGGTGGATTTGACGCGGAAACCTCACCTCTGGATGTGCCAGCTGTGGGTATTGAACTTCCGGATGAGCTCCCCAGTGATTTTGACATGGGTGAGTTTGGAGTCGACGCGCCTGTTCAGGCTCCAACGACTCAAGGCATTGATTTACCATCCTCGGAACCTCTTGGAGGTGATTCCGTCGAATTGGATTGGGGAGATGATTCCGGTGGTGTTTCCGAGAGCGAAGAAGGTTTTGCCTTCGAAGATGATTTTAGTAGCGGTGACGGGGATGCTGCCCCAACCCCAGAGGTTGGGATATCTCAAGGTTTTGACGAACAGTCGGAAAGTGTGACAGGCGAAACTGAATGGGATTTGGGAGAGGTGGAATCGACCCCGGATACCGTTGGAGGATTTCCCGATAACGCGGATACTCTTGCCATGGATGTGGGTGTAGAATCACAAGTAGAGTCCCAGTCCATAGGGGATATATCTGGTGGGGATATGGCAAGTAGTGATATGACAGAACGGTCCGAGGAAATATCCAGAATGGTCAAGGAGACGATAGTTGATGGGGGGATTATTTCAGAGGCGGGCACAGTAGGTAAGAGTGAGAAAGAGGTTGGGGCCGCTGTTGATAAAGTAGCACGGGAAATTGTCCAGAAAGTGGTTTGGGAGGTAGTCCCGGAGCTGGCAGAAGAGCTTATCAAAGACGAGATTCGACGTCTTAAAGGGGAAAAAGAAGGGTAATCGTACCAATTATCAATTGACTCTCTTCAGGGGAATTTCTTCCCCTGATTTTTTATATAAAGAAAATTCATTTTAGAAAAAAGGCTATAAAAAGAGTGGAAGGTAAAAGCAAGGGTTATAATCCCGCAGAGATTGAAGACAAATGGTATGAATTTTGGGATGAGAAAGGGTTTTTTCGGGCCGACAACAATGCTGAAACCGAACCCTATTCCATAGTTATCCCCCCCCCAAATGTTACAGGTTCTCTGCACATGGGGCACGCTCTCAACAATACAATCCAAGATATCCTGATAAGATTTAAGGGGATGCAGGGAAGAAATACCCTCTGGATGCCGGGGACGGATCATGCGGGAATTGCCACGCAGAACGTTGTCGAAAGGGAGCTGGCAAAAGATGGGAAGACCCGACACGATCTGGGTAGGGAGGCGTTTGTCAAACGAGCATGGGAATGGAAGGATGAACATGGCGGGCATATCATCAAACAGCTGAGAAAGCTTGGGGCATCCTGCGATTGGAGCAGGGAACGTTTTACAATGGACGAGGGATTGTCCATTGCCGTCAGGCGTGTCTTCGTCTCACTTTATGAAGACGGCCTTATCTACAGGGGATATTACATCAGCAACTGGTGTCCAAGATGTCATACCGCCCTTGCCGACCTTGAGGTGGAGCACGAAGAAACAAAAGGGAGTCTCTACTACATCAAATATCCTTACCTTGATGACAAAAAGAAATTTGTTGTTGTTGCCACCACAAGGCCAGAGACGATGTTTGGAGACACCGCTGTTGCGGTAAATCCCGAAGACAGTCGTTACAAGCACCTTAAGGGTAAAAAGTTAATTCTCCCCATAATCGATAGAGAGCTGCCTGTTATCTTTGATGATTACGTGAAGATGGAATTTGGAACCGGAGCGTTAAAAATCACCCCGGCACATGATGCCAACGACTTTGAGATTGGAGAAAAGTACAATCTCGATAGAGTTGTCGTTATAAACAAAGACGCAACGTTAAACGACGGTGCCGGCCCGTACAGCGGGTTGGACAGGTCTGATGCGAGGAAAAAGGTTGTGGCCGACCTTGAAGAGATGGGGCTTTTGGAAAAGGTAGAGGATTATCCCGTCCCATTGGGCCGTTGTTATCGATGCCAACCCGCAGTTGAGCCCCTTGTTTCAAAACAATGGTTTGTCAAGGCCGATGTCTTGGCGAAGGAGGCGATTGAAGCCGTTGTTGAAGGAAGGACAAAGATTGTCCCGGTGCAGTGGGAAGCTACCTATTTTCAGTGGATGGAAAATATCCGGGATTGGTGCATATCCCGACAGCTCTGGTGGGGGCACAGAATTCCCGCTTGGTATTGCGAGGACTGCGGTGAAATTGTGGTCTCAATGGAAGACCCTGATGAATGCGGCGTTTGTAAGAGCAAGAAACTAAAGCAAGATACCGACGTCCTTGATACGTGGTTCAGCTCTGCGTTGTGGCCCTTTTCCACGATGGGTTGGCCCGAAGAGACAAAAGACCTCAAAACCTATTATCCTACCTCGACCCTCGTTACCGGCTTTGACATCATCTTTTTCTGGGTGGCCAGAATGATGATGATGGGACTTTACTGCATGGGAGACGTTCCCTTCAAAGACGTTTATATCCATGCCCTTGTTAGAGACGAGGATGGTCGGAAGATGAGTAAATCTTTGGGGAATGTTATCGACCCCTTGACCGTGATTGAAAAGTTCGGTGCAGATGCCTTGCGATTTACGTTGACGGCATTTGCTGCCATGGGAAGAGACATCAAGCTTTCAGAGCCTCGTATTGAGGGTTATCGCTTTTTCATCAACAAGCTCTGGAACGCCGCAAGGTTTATTGAGATGAACACCGATGAGAGCTACACCTTTGATATGGACAACATGAATTTTACGAGTGGGGAATTGACCCTATCGGACAAATGGCTCTTGAGTCGCCTTCAGTCGGTAACCGAAGAGGTTACAGATGCCTTTGAAAGCTACGAGTTTAACGTTGCCGCAAACTCCCTCTATCAATTTGTCTGGCACGAGTTCTGCGATTGGTACCTTGAGATATCCAAAATATACCTCTACTCCGATGATGAGTCGGCAAAAAAGAGAACTATTAATGTGCTCTACTATGCGTTGATAAGGGCGTTGAAGCTTCTCCACCCGATAATTCCATTTGTTACAGAAGAAATATTTTCTCACCTAAAAATTTCTAACAATCCTTCAACCGTCTTGATGAAGTCTCCCTTTCCCAAAAAAGATGATTCCCTCACATTTAAAGATGAGGAGGACTCTTTTGCACTTATCATGGATGTTGTTTCTGGTATAAGGAACGTTCGGGGCGAGATGAATATCCACCCGAAAAAGAGGCTTGCCGTGATGATCTCATCTCCCGGGGCAAAAGAGCTTGGGTTAATCAAGGAGAACGGCGTTTATATCGAATCTCTTTCGGGTGTGGAAAAAATTGAGATTGGAAAAAAGTTTGACCAACCCGAAGGTTCTGCAGTTGTTGTTTCCGGCCCTTTTACAATTTATGTTCCGCTCGTTGGGGTTGTGGACTTTGGTGAGGAGAAGAAGAGGCTTTTGAAGGAGATGGAAAAAATTGAGAACGACCTTAAAAAGGTCGATGGAAAGCTTACAAACGAGGCATTTATTGCAAAGGCGCCGGAAGATGTGGTGGAAAAGGAGAGAAGCAAAAAGGAAAAAATCCTTGTAACGAGGGAGAAAATATTAGAGAGCATAGAAAGTGTAGAAAAATATATTTAGAGGGGCTGCTGCAATATTTTAGAGGTTTAATAGAGGAGCTTAACAAGGGGCAAGGAACAAGGAGCTTAAGCCCCTTGTTAAAAAAGATACCCACAATTTATTTTGACATAAGGAACTTTTTTGGAGATTACTCGAAACATCAGGGAACTTATCGACCTTGCCCTCACAGAGGATGCGGCAGGCGGTGATATTACGACTGCTGCAACGATTAGCGGGAATGGTGAGGGGATGGTATCTACGGCAGTTGCAAGGGCAAAGGAAGCCCTCGTCCTTTGTGGAATTGATGTATTCACCGAGGTGTTTAAACGATGTGATGGCCGGGTGGAGTTTTCAAAAGCCAGAAAGGACGGGGAGAGACTTGAGGCAAAAGATGAGATTATCAGGGTTACGGGGCCAACACCGGCGCTCCTTACAGGCGAGCGGACGGCTCTGAACTTTTTGATGAGATTATCGGGAATTGCAACGTTGACAGAAAGCGTAGTAAAAAGTTTGGAGGGAAGTGGAACAAAGGTTGTTGACACAAGAAAGACCACCCCCGGCTGGCGGTATCTCGAAAAATATGCGGTCAGGGTGGGGGGGGGCAGCAACCACCGCTTTTCTTTGAGTGACGGGGTTCTCATCAAGGATAACCACATCACAGCATCTGGCGGGATAACCGGGGCGGTAAAAAGGGCAAGGGACTACATCCCCCACACTTTGAAGATTGAGGTGGAGGTGAAAAACCCCAATGAAATCGATGAGGCAATAAAAGCTGGGGCCGATATATTGCTCTTGGACAACATGGATCGAAAGGCGGTTGAGAGTGCCATTGAACAGATTGATGGACGCGCCCTGGTTGAAGTGTCGGGGGGGGTTACACCTGAAAACATCAAAGATTATGCTATTGACGGCGTTAATTTCATCTCAATGGGTTATCTTACCCCTTCTGCAAGGTCTGTGGATATTAACATGAAGATTGAAATCCCATGACGGAGAAATTCTCATTTTTTACCAAGGGACGACTGAACACAAAGGTCGTTGGGAAAGAAGTTGTCTTTTATGAGGAGACCGACTCCACAAACGATGATGCTTATAATCTGG
>JAUWME010000147.1 GCA_030613285.1 Candidatus Zymogenus sp.
GGCCATAGAAACAGCAAAGAAGGCGGGGTTTACGGCTGTAGTTTCGCATCGCTCTGGGGAGACAGAAGACACGATTATCGCAGACCTTGTTGTTTCTGCAAACACCGGCCAGATAAAAACCGGCTCCGCATCAAGAACCGACAGGATTGCAAAATATAACCAGCTCTTGAGGATTGAGGAGTATCTGGGAGACACAGCAGAATTTGTCGGAAAAGATATCTTTTACAACCTTAAAACAAAACCATAATAATTGTAATACTATATGAAAGCTCCTAATTTAGAAGACCTCAAAAAATTCAAATTCAAGATAACGTCAAGAGTCAGGATGTCTCAAACCGATATTGAGGGTATAGTCAACAACATTCGATATTTCGACTTTATCGAGATTGGACGTTTTGAATACTTCAGAGACATTGGAATCAGCTACGTCCAGCTCAAAAAATTCGGCGCAGGCATGGCCCTGGCAAACACCTCATGCACCTATTTAGCGCCCCTCTACTTTGACGAAATAATAGATATCTACACCCGTGTGAACTACCTCGGCAATTCGAGCTTTCATATGAATTACTTAATCTTCGTGCCAGAGAGAGAATCACTGGTGGCAGAAGGAAAGACCGTATCAGTCTTTATCAATCCAAAGACCCGAAAACCAGAAACGATGCCCGAAGATTTCAGAAAAACAATTACAACATTTGAAGGGGCGGATACTATACGAGAAAAATAATGACCTTACTTTTTTTTCACTCATTCTCCAAAATTTGGTGATTCCTATGTGGCTCTACAAAATCATAATCGTCAACAGCAGGTTTGCTGATAACATCGAAGAATATATCGGACAGGGCTGGGAGATCACCGCCGTCAACTTCATCCCCTCAGGTTCCAGTGCCCGCTACGGCCCTTACTTCAGAATTGGACTCTCCTTGGGCAAACCACCAGCCTGACCCCTCTCTGCCAATTATTCATCCGGGGCCGGGGCTGCTGGAAATGTTGTACTTGTAATATTTTGAGTGTGCTGATAATGTTGGTGGGGTTGGAACATTTTGGGGGACGGTAATTGTTTTAGGGTCAGTAATTGATTAGTTGTGAGTTTTAAGACATATAGAAAAACGCTTCGATTATTTTGCCATTCCTCAATTTTGTCATAAACAGTACGCAGGATTATTTAGCCCCGCATTTATCTCAATCTCAACTTTTTAAAGAGAACAACAAATCAGATGGCATCTAAAAGGTCAGAAAAAATAAGCCCCTTTATCGTCATGGAAGTGCTGGAGAGGGCCCAAGAGCTCCAGCGTGAAGGAAAAGACATCATCCATCTGGAAGTTGGCGAACCCGATTTTGACACACCTGAGATAGTAAAGGAAGCGGCCATAAACGCCCTGCGAGAGGGAAAAACCCAGTATACCCACAGCATGGGGCTTTTTGAGCTACGAGAGGCGATTTCAGAAGACTACAAAGCTCGTTACGGGGTTGATGTCTCACCGGATCAGGTCATCATCACAAGCGGTACTTCCCCAGCTATGCTTTTGATTTTCTCCGCCCTTTTAGATCCCACAGACGAGGTGATCCTGTCAGACCCGGCTTATGCGTGCTATCCAAATTTCATCAACTACATTGACGCTGTCCCAAACCCAGTCGAGGTCTATGAGGACGAGGGATTCCAGTTTGACCCTGACAAGGTAAAGGAAAAAATCAGTTCCAAAGTCAAGGGGATTCTTATAAATTCCCCGTCAAACCCTACAGGAAATTTGCTATCCCCAGAAAGGATGAAGAGCCTATCCGAACTTGGCCCGCACATCATCTCCGACGAAATCTACCACGGTCTCGTTTACGAAGAGAAGGAACACTCAATTCTGGAATTTACCGACCGCGCCTTTGTGATGAACGGTTTTTCCAAACGATACGCAATGACGGGCTGGCGTCTCGGTTACGTTATCTCTCCACCGGAATTTGTCCGCCCAATGCAAAAGATGCAGCAGAACTTTTTTATCTCTTCCAACAACTTTGCCCAGTGGGCGGGGATCACAGCCTTAAAAAAGGCAGAAAGTGAAGTGGAAAAAATGCGCTCCATCTACAACGAGAGGCGAAAGTTTATCATCAAAAGACTAAAAGAAATCGGCTTTGTAATCAAGGTGGATCCTGTAGGAGCCTTTTACGTTCTGGCAAACGCAAAGGCATTTTCAAATAATTCCTACGAATTGGCTTTTGCAATCCTCGAAGGTGCGGGGGTCGGCGTAACTCCGGGCATTGATTTTGGAAAAAATGCGGAGGGATATATCAGGTTCTGTTATGCAAACTCGATGGAAAATATCAGGGAAGCGATGGATAGAATTGAAACCTTCTTGCATAAATATTTACAGAAAAACAAATCAGGATAGTTTTTTACAATAGCTACACAGGAAAATACCTGCTCTTGTACCCCAATGCCCTCTGGCCGTATCCATTCAAATAGTAAACCACAATGCCGTTGATAAGCCCTGTTGCCACAGCAAAGATGAGTGACACGGGCAAAAGCAGAAATATCTCCCGATGCCTTGCAAAAAGCATCGCTGCGATAAGCATCTGAACAAGGCTGTTGACCCAAGCCCCGGAAACACTAATCCCCACAATCCCCAAACCCCTCCCGTCAAGAATTGATAAAAGACCCGCCATAAAGAAAACCACTACGAACCCTCCGCCAAGACCAAAAAAGAAGGTGGGAGAAAAAAGCCTCCCCACAATAAGAGAGCTGATAACCGTCCTGACGATGAAAATCAGCAGTGCCTCTTTGGGGCCGAAAAAAAGGAGGGCAAACAACGTGATGATGTGAGAAAAACCGTAGCGTAGCCAAGGAACCGGGGATGGCAGAAAAGATTCAATTAAATAGATAACGACAGAAATTCCCGCCAGAAGAGATATTGTGACGATTTTTCGTTCTTTCTCCATACAATATTCCTTGCCAATTCCTACCTTGTAATAAAATCAGGCTTTGCCCTATCGGCCCGACCACTGCCAATAACACGGAGGGTAACACCGTTTTCCTCACAATGAATAACATCCCCCACATCCTTAACATAACCGGCACCGATGCATTTTTTGTAACTGCTCGGTGATTCCACAAACCTCGCTCCAAATTCATCAAACCGAATAATTGATTCACCGGAAATCCCTCGAACCGAAATCTCCTTATGAAGGCCCAGCCTGACAACCTTTATCTCCTCACCAAGAACCTCGATGGAGACATACTTTTCACCGGGGAAGAAATGGCGAATTGCCGGGTAGCTTGCCGCCGAGGCAACAATAAGAGCGATAATCAGGATTTTGTCCCATTTTGTAAACACAGCCTAATCCAGATACTCAATAATGTCAATTACACCTTTGGTGGCAAATGTCTTGCCACTGGGCCCCACGATCAAAACCTCAACGGAATCGATACTTTCAGCAAGCTCCAGCCCCTTTTCAGGCCCAAGTACAAAAATCGCCGTGGCCAAAGCATCTGCAAGGGCCGTGTTCTTTGCCTTATTCTTTGCCGTGTTTTTTACAATAACGGTTACAGAAATCGACTCATTGGAAGGATACCCTGTATTAGGATCAATAATGTGGTGGTACCTTTTTTCATTATGGATAAAATATCTTTCGTAGTCGCCGGAGGTAACGACTGAAACATCCTCAAGACTCAAAAGGGCGATGAGTTTATTGGCATCTCTCGGATCCTGAACCCCGATCACCCAGGGGCTCCCCCCCACCTTATTACCTATTATCGCCATGTCACCGCCGGCGTTCACAACACCACTCTCAACCCCAAACCCCCGAAGTACAAGAACCGCCTCATCCACAGCATATCCTTTTGCAATCCCCCCAAGGTCGAGTTTTATTCCAGCCAAATCCGATGAGATTGAATTATCGCTTTTATCGATAATAACATTTCTATAGTCAACAAACTTCAGCCTTTCTCTGATTTCTCCCTTCTCTGGTATCCTCCGATTTTGCCCACCTTCTTTAAAGTTCCAAAGATCAACAAGGGGCGCTACAGTAATATCAAAAGCACCTCCCGAACTTTCGGAGACCCCTCTTGCCAAGTTGAGCATCTCAAGTGTCTCCCTTGATACTGGAATTTTCTTTGACTCTCCAAGCATAGCCAAACTGTTCAATTTGGATATCTCACTATCGACTGTGTTCCTGTCAGCTATTTTCTCAATTTCTGAAATTCTCAAAAAGGCCGCACTTACGGCATCGGAAAGGAGACCCCGATTCTTCCCCTGCACTGTTATCTCAACAACAGTTCCCAAAACAAGACGGGTTTTAGTTACAGTGATGATTTTTCGCTGGAAATGCCAGATTGAAAAAAGGATGACAACAATAATAACTGGTAAGATATATTTTAGGATGGACTTTGCTTTCAATGCCTTAACTATCTTCATCTTCTGAGGTTGTAAATGCCAACTTCCGATATTCCCTCTCCTCTTTAAATTTCTTCTCATGACTCCCTTGCTTTTCATGCTCCGACTTACAGTTTACACACAACCTTGCAAAGGGCATAATCAAGAGCCGTTGCTTTGGGATATTGGTATCACACTCCTCACAGCTTCCGTAGCTTCCATCTTTAATCCTTTCTAAGGCTTCGTCAATCTCCGAAATCTTCTTTCTGTCTCGATCCGAGATAAGCAGGCTCAGCTCCCTGTCCCGCTCATCACTGGCCAGATCGTAAATATCCCCAACTTTATCTTTGGTTGTTGTGTCACTTTCGGATTTCAGCGTTACCTTAATCTCCTCAAAAAGTTCACTCCTCATTTTGTTGAGAATTTCCTCAAGTATCTTTGTATCTTCCAACATCCTCCCTCCATATTTGCACTTTCGAGGTCCTCAAACATGAAGACTCATAAGCCCAATAAGTTTCGTATCGGAAAATATACACTTATTTCTATTTTTGTCAAGTCAAAAAAGGATAAAAAGTAGGTAAATCTGTGTTTTTATGTTTTTTTATTGAGCACATCACCAATAAGATCGTAATCTTCGGCATCGGTAATCACTACATCCGCAACATCGCCCGGCAAAAGCCCTTCACCATTGATCAATATCTCTCCATCCACCTCCGGGGCCTGACCATAAAATCTCCCCCTCGCAAGTGCTTTGTCATTGTCCCTATTGCTATCGCCAACATCACCATCGACCAAAACTTTGATTACTTTTCCCACAAGCTTTTCGTTTTCCCCAAGCGATATTTCCCTTTGAATTTCCATGAGCATCTCATACCTGTCCTCAACAATGTCTTCTGGCGGATGCCCTTTCATTTCAAAAGCTCGGGTTCCCTCTTCTTTTGAATATCGAAAAACCCCAAGGTTTTGAAACCTGACACTTTTTACAAATTCGCAAAGCTCATTAAACTCTCTCTCCCCTTCCCCCGGATATCCAACGATGAGACTTGTCCTGATATACAGGTTTTCAATTTTGCTTCTCATCTCATCAATAAGGTTATTTATCCCCTCTTTCCCAATCCCCCTTCCCATCGATTTCAAAATCGCATCGGAGCAGTGTTGAATCGGCATATCCAAGTAACTCAAAATACGCTCTTCTGACGAAACGAGATCGATAAGCCCAGAAGTGATATTTTTTGGGTGTAGATAGAGGAGTCTAATCCAAGGGATGTCTGTCTCTTGTAAAAGCGATTTTAAAAGATCAGTAAGCCGAGACCCATCAGGAATGTCAAATCCGTAAGATGCAACATCCTGAGCCACGAGATTAAGCTCAACCAAACCCCTTTCACCAAATCGTCTTGATTCAGCAACGATACTTTTAATGGGACGGCTTCTGTGTCCACCGCGAATTGAGGGTATAACACAAAAAGAGCAGTGGTTGTTACACCCCTCAGATACTTTCAAAAAGGCATAATGTTGGGGCGTTGAGGGAAGCCTATCGATTGTGTCGATATCCCAATCTTCCGGTGAGGATACCGATATCCTTTGACCACCCAGATGTTCTATGATGTCAGCGTGTTTCCCAACGCCAAGCACAAGATCAATCTCCTCAATCTCTTTTGCCAATTCATCAGGATATCTCTGGGCGAGGCAGCCCGACACAACCAGTTTTGCCCCATCTCCCTTTTCATTTTCCAATCCAAGGATTGTGTCGATGGACTCTTCCTTTGCACTCTCCACAAAAGCGCAGGTATGGACGATGATAATATCCGCCTTGTCAGGAAATTCACTGGGATGGAATCCCCCTCTTCTAAGACGCTCTGCCATTACCTCTGCATCGATGATATTTTTGTCGCAACCCAAGGCTACAAGATAATATCCCTTTGATCCCTTTGATCCTTTTGACAAATTCTCCTCCGAAATATTAAGACCCCTAAAGAGAGGGGTCTTAA
>JAUWME010000066.1 GCA_030613285.1 Candidatus Zymogenus sp.
AGGTGGCGCGGGGGAGGTGTCCTTACATTGGCAGTACCGATGGGATTTCTTCAAAGAGTCGGGGCGAAATTTCGGCGGGGACGACGTTTCTTTTTGACGATGCGGCCGAATTTACCATCGACGCAGGGCTTGCAACGCCTGTAAAAAGAGAAGAGCTTTTTGGTGGAGGCGGAGTTCTTAATGTTGTAATAAAAGGTGTGGATCGTGGAATTGTGCTTATCACCTCCAGATACGCAGAGGGTGTTGAGATGCTCTGCTGTGCCGGGGCTGAATCTTGTATCTTTTTAAGGGGTGTTAAAGATTTGGCGTTTTCGGGTGCGTCGATAAACTCAGGGTTTGTGGTGAGGGTTACAGCGGCCGATTGCAACGCCTGCGGAATTTGTAAGGAGGTCTGTCCTGTAAATGCCATCAGGATTGGAAACGTGGCGAGAATAGACAGCGATAAATGCATCGGGTGCGGGCTTTGTGTCCATGCCTGCCCATCGGGGGCGATGATGTTGATAAAGGACAGGGGGGTGCAGGTGAGGCTTCCGAGGAATTTGGAGGAGCTGAAAAAGCGTGGGGTTAGGGGAGAATGAAATAGTGAAATAATGATATGTAAAAAAGGGCCGAGGGTTTAACCCCACGGCCCATTTCATTTATTTACAGTTTTATCAGAAACTGATTTTGTTCAATCAGCTTGCCTCGGTGAACTCCGCATCGATGATGTCGTCGTCATCGGATCCACCTGAGAAACCCGTACTTTCAGCATGGTGCATTTCATCAGTGTCGTTTTCGGGGGAAGGTGCAGCGTAGAGCTTCTCCGCCATGGTGTGGGACGCTCCCTTGAGCGCCTCAATGGAACGCTCAATCCTCGCTGTATCCTCGCTCTTTACGGCTTCCTTCGCCTCATTGACTGCCTTTTCAAGCTCTGCCACATCACCGGATGAGAGCTTGTCGCGGTTTTCAGAAAGCAAATTCTCTATCTGAGATAGCAGCATATCGGCCTCGTTTCGGGTCTCGACCTCCCTTTTCTTTTTCTTGTCCGCCTCATTGTGGGAATCGGCTTCCCTGACGAGTTTGTCAACCTCATCCTTGTTCAGTCCCGAAGATGAAGTAATCGTGATGGACTGAGATTTTCCCGTGGCCATATCTTTTGCCGATACGTTGACAATCCCGTTTGCGTCGATGTCAAAAATCACCTCAATCTGCGGGGTTCCTCTTGGTGCCGGTGATATCCCATTAAGCTGAAAATTACCGATTGTGCGGTTTCCCGCTACTATCTCCCGCTCGCCCTGAAGGACGTGGATGTCAACAGCCGATTGGTTGTCCTCGGCGGTGGAAAACGTCTGGCTCTTCTTTGTGGGGATTGTGGTGTTTCTCTCAATGAGCCTTGTCATAACGCCGCCCAGGGTTTCGATGCCCAGCGACAGGGGTGTTACATCAAGAAGAAGTACGTCCTTAACGTCCCCTGTCAAGATTCCACCCTGAATTGCTGCCCCCAGGGCCACAACCTCGTCCGGGTTTACGCCCTTGTGAGGCTCCTTTCCAAAGATTGTCTTCACCTTTTCTGTAACCATTGGGATTCGGCTCGAACCGCCCACCATGATGACTTCGTCAATATCGCTGGGGATAAGGCCGGCGTCTTTAATAGCGGCTTTGAGTGGTTCAATCGTCCGCTCTATGATCGGCGCAATCAACGCTTCGAACTTGGCACGGGTGAGTTTCATCAAGAGGTGTTTGGGGCCGTTGGCGTCTGCTGTGATGAAAGGGAGATTTATCTCGGTCTCCATCGCCGAAGAAAGCTCGATCTTTGCCTTCTCTGCACCCTCTTTGAGGCGCTGCAGGGCCATATTGTCGGTGGATAAATCCACACCTTGGTCTTTTTTGAACTCTTCTGTCAGGTAGATTATGAGAGCTTGGTCGATGTTGTCGCCACCCAGGCGCGTATCGCCGTTTGTGGACATTACATCCACAACTTTATCTCCCACCTCCAAAATCGAGATGTCGAAAGTTCCGCCGCCAAAGTCAAAGACCGCAATCTTCTCGTCCTTTTTTGTGTCAAGTCCGTAGGCAAGTGCTGCCGCTGTAGGCTCGTTTACGATTCTCAGGACATTCAGTCCCGCAATCTTGCCAGCGTCCTTGGTGGCCTGCCTCTGGCTGTCGTTGAAATAGGCCGGAACGGTGATAACCGCATCCTTTACCTTGCCTCCAAGGTAGTCTTCTGCCGATTTTTTGAGCTTTCCGATTATCAAGGCCGATATTTCAGGCGGTGAGAACTCTTTGCTGTCAATCTTTACCCTGACGTCGTTGTTTGATGCCTTGACGATTTTGTAGGGGACCATGCCGGTCTCCTCTGTAACCTCGTCTGCCCGTCTTCCCATAAAGCGTTTTATGGAGTAGATGGTTCTTTCGGGGTTAGTGATGGCCTGCCTCTTTGCGGCTTGGCCCACAAGCTTTGAGCCGTCGTCTGTAAATGCAACAACGGACGGGGTGGTTCTTCCCCCTTCTTCGTTGATGATGATCTTTGGCTCTCCGCCTTCGAGTACTGCTACCACGGAGTTTGTTGTTCCCAAGTCAATTCCAATTGTTTTTGTCATATTTATTTTCCTCTCTTTAGTTTTTTTGTATGCATTTTTCATACATTTATAATATAATGATGATTTCCAGTTTTTCAAGGTGGGGTAAAAAACACGAAAAAACAACCAATTTGAAGAAATCCCCCATTTTTTTATTGACAAAAGACAAAATAATGTTACACTTCGGGAGTGAGTGAGGGTTCATTCATTTTGCTGTAAAATGAAAACTCTTTTAATGAAATTTGTACGTCTTGAAAGGAGGATTACGATGAATTGGGAAGAAGATTACAAAAAAAAGCTTGTATCCATTGCTGAAGCTGCCTCCGTTATAAAGTCTGGAGATACCGTAGGAATGCCGGGCGGCTGCAGTCAGCCCGTTGATGTAGTAAATGCATTATGTGAGAGAAAAGATGAGCTTGAAAACGTAACTCTATATTCCGGTATAGCGATGTATCCTTTTGAGGTTTTTAAGCCCGAGTTTAAGGGCCATATAAACTTCATCTCCCTCTTTATAGGGCCCTTAGAGAGAATGTATCTCAAGGGGGGAAATGTTGAGCCGATGTCATATCACTTTTCCATTGCGGATCAAATCAGTGTTGAGGCCGGGTGTAATGTCTTCATGTGTGAGGTCTCAGAACCGGATGAAAGGGGATATATGAGTTTTGGCCCCGTGGGGGTTTACAACAATGACATAATGATCAGGCTTGCCGACACAGTTATTGTGGAGGTAAACAAACAAACCCCCTTTGTATTTGGCGAACAGACGGTTGTCCATGTCAGTGAAGTGGATTATATTACAGAGGGGGATCATCCGCTCCCTGTAATACCTGAAATACCTATCAGCGATGTGGAGAAGAAAATTGGTAATTTGGTAGTCGAACAAATCCCTGACGGGGCAACAATACAGATTGGCATCGGTGCCGTCTCCGACGCCGTCGGGAGTCAATTAGTTGATAAAAAGGATCTTGGTGTTCACACCGAGATGATGACCAATTCCATGATGCACCTTGCAAAAAAGGGGGTAATAAACGGAAAGAAAAAGAACTACTATCCCGGGAAAATGGTTGCGGGATTTGCCATAGGAGATCAGGAACTGTACGAGTTTATCAACCACAATCCGGTATGCGAATTCGCCCCTGTTTACAACGTGAACAATGTTAACAATATAGCAAAAAACGACAATATGATCTCAATAAACAACACCATGACAGTTGACCTTACCGGACAGTGTGCTTCGGAATCCCTCGGCTTCAATATGTTCAGCGGAACCGGCGGGCAGCTCGATTTTGTCCGTGGTGCCACACAGTCGAAAGGAGGAAAGTCGTTTCTTACCCTGCCATCTACGGTGGATACCAAAAAAGGGACGGTTTCTCGAATTGTTACCCATTTTAAACCGGGAACTGTAATTACAACACCCAGGGCCGATGTCCAATATATCGTAACGGAATATGGTATAGCGAACTTGTGGCTTAAGAGCGTTCCTAAAAGGGTAAAGTCGATGATCGAAATATCTCATCCCGATTATCGCGATGAGCTGGAGAAGGAAGCAAAAGAAGTTGGATTGCTGGATTGATTTGGTTTGAGAGTGTTTAGGAAAGTTTAAAGCCTAAGGTGGAGATTCCAATGTTTCCACCTTGGGAGAACAGCCAAAGAAACGACTGATCACAAACGGTGATGGGAATGATGGTTGTATGCTTTTTTTGCAAGGGGAAGCTTAAAAGGAGAATAGCCCAGCTAATACAACAGAATTAAGAGATATAAAAATAAAATGGTTGCAAGTATTTCTTGAATATTCAAACAGAAAAGAGTATTATATATTTTATGATATGTCATTGTTATCTTTTTTGGCAGCATTTCGAGGTATATTTTATTAGTCCGTTACACTAACGAGTTGAATCTAAATTAGAATATAATAATAAAACAATCTTATAAGGGAGGAAAAAACATGGCTAACTTACTTGTTGATATGAGGGATCAGCAATTTAATCTCTACGAGATGCTGGATATCGAGGGGCTGAGTAAATACCCGAAATATGCCGAGTATTCAAAAGACCTCTACGATGCGGTCATCAACGAGGCAGAAAAACTTGCAGTCAACGTTATCGAGCCCACAAACGAAATTGGCGACAAAGAGGAGTGTCAATTTGTTGACGGGAAGGTAACTGTACCGAAAGCCTTTCATGAAGCCTATAAGAAGTATGTAGAAGGGGGCTGGATTACCATATCAGACGATCCCGAAGTTGGTGGACAGGGTTTCCCGGCGATAATAGGGATCAGCTCAGGAGAGCTCTTTTCCGCCGCAAACTTCGCTTTTAATATGTACCCCGGCCTTTGCCACGGGGCAGCAAAGCTCATCGAGATTTACGGCACCGAAGAGCAGAAACGTACCTACATGGACAAGATGTACGCCGGCCAGTGGGGCGGGACGATGTGCCTTACAGAGCCCGGGGCGGGTACCGATGTGGGTGCAATCAGGACCATCGCAAAGCCGATAGGTGACGGGAAATTCAAGATATCAGGGACTAAGATATTCATATCCGCCGGGGATCACGACCTTACAGAAAATATTGTTCATCCCGTTCTTGCAAGGATTGAGGGTGCACCCGTGGGAACGAAGGGCATTTCAATATTTCTGGTTCCAAAATACCGCGTCAAGGACGACGGAAGCGTGGGAGATTTTAATGACGTCAACACCGGCAACATTGAGCATAAGATGGGAATCAAGGGTAACTCAACCTGTACATTGAACTTTGGCGATAAAGACGACTGCGTTGGCGAACTCCTCGGGGAGGAAGGAAAGGGAATGAGGGTAATGTTCAATATGATGAACGAAGCCCGTCTCGGTGTCGGCGTTCAGGGACTTGCTCACAGCAGCGCCGCATACTTGCACGCAGTGAACTACGCAAGCGAGAGACTTCAGGGGGCGGATCTCGCAAATTTCAGAAACCCCGAAGCGCCAAAAGTTCCCATCATCAACCACCCGGATGTAAGAAGGATGCTTCTTTGGATGAAGGCACACGTTGAGGGATTGCGCGCACTTATCTACTGGATTGCATATTGCGTTGATATATCAGAGGGCACCGAGGACGAAGCTGAAAAAGAGAAGTATCACGGCTTTGTGGAGCTTCTGACACCCATCTGCAAATCGTGGGGGAGCGACATGGGATTTCGTGTGTGTGAGACCGCCGTGCAGGTTTACGGTGGTTACGGCTACACATCTGAATATCCTGTGGATCAATACATGAGGGATTGTAAGATTGCATCAATCTACGAGGGGACAAACGGGATTCAAGCCCTTGACCTCGTTGCCAGAAAGCTTGGTCAGAACAAGGGGGCAAACTTCATAAACTTCATTACTGAAATCACCAAGACGATTGAGGGCAATAAAGGCAATGGTGCGCTCAAAGATGCCTTTGCAGAGTTGGATAGTGCAAAGAACACTCTGGCGGAGATGGGCGGCTTTTTTGCCCAGTGCGGAAAAGAGGGAAAATTCTTGGTTCCCGTCGGAAATGCCATGCCGTTCCTTGAGCTTATGAGCAACGTTACCTTGGGTTGGCTTCTCCTCTGGCAGGCATCCATCGCCAATGAAAAACTTGAGGCGATTAAAAAGGATAAGGGTATAACCGACGATGACTGGGCCGGTCTTGTCGAGCTTTACAAGGATAACAAGGACGCTTCGTATTATCAGGGTAAAGTGGCCGCGGCGAAATATTTTTCGGCCTACGTTCTGCCGCACGTCGAAGCAAACGCAAAGGCGATTAAGAAGGAAGACATGAGCATCATGGAGATTTCAGAAAGCGCTTTTGCTCAAATATAATTAAACTGCAACTTGGGGGGCCCCTGTAATTTAACAGGGGCTCCCGCATTTATTTAGGCCCCTGCTATTTGTGGGAAGCCTCTGCAATTTATCGAAGAGCCCCTTTAATTTTTAGGTGGCCCCTTTTGTTTCCAATGGTTGGCTAATAATAAAAACAAAAATGATTGATCACCACCTCCATACACATTTTGGCGATGGGCAAGATAGCCCGAAAGAAATGGCCCTGACCGCAAAAAAGGCAGGGGTTGATGTCATGGGGTTTTCTGAACATTTCCCAAGGCCCACGGGCTACGACTATCCCACAGAAGGTTATAATCACAGTGATCTTGCTTCCAAATGGTTTGATTATGCCTCCGAAGTAAATAGATTGAAGGGGGATTTGGATGAACCTCCGAAGGTGCTTTTTGGAGCAGAGATCGATTACCTCCCCGATGAGGAGAAAACTCTTCAAGCGGAGCTTTCCGCATTTAATTTCGATTTTATCATCGGCAGTGTCCACATGATCGGAAAGTGGGGATTTGACTACAACCAAGGTGAGTGGGACGGAAGAGACGTCGATAAACTGTACGATGCCTACTGGGAGACGATGTTTAAAATGGTAGGGAGCGGGCTTTTTGATTTTGTGGGGCACCTTGATGTCATCAAGGTCTTCAAAAACTCTTACCCACCGACGAGAGACCATACTGATGACGCAAAGGACCTCTTGCGGGAGATTCAAAAAAAAGGGTTACCCATTGAGATTAACACCGGCGGGCTCAGAAAACCGTGCAAGGAACTCTTTCCGTCTCTGGAATTGATAAAGGAGGCGGTGGCTCTAAAAATCCCTATCGTTACAAGTTCTGATGCCCACAGAAAAGAGGATGTAGGTTTCTATCTTCCCGAAGTTGCGACAACGCTAAAAGATTTGGGTGTTAAAGAGGTTGTCTATTTTGAGGGGCGAAGGCCCACTAACATTGAGTTAGTCTAATCTATTCAATATCTCTTCCAAGTGCCGTGCTGTCATCTAAAACAACTCGTTAAAATCAACATCACAAAATAATCTCCCAAAAGTCAGAAACAATCTTTACAATATTATCAATATCGTCCTCAAGTTTTATAATCTCCATGTCATCTTTGGAGACCTTTTCCTCATCAAGGAGTTTATCCTTTATCCAATCAAGCAAGCCACTCCAATAGTCTTTTCCGACAAGTATCACCGGAAAGGGCTTGATCTTATCGGTTTGGATTAATGTAACCGCCTCGAAAAGCTCGTCCAGTGTTCCGAATCCCCCCGGAAGGACGATGTATGCCATGGAGTACTTGACAAACATAACTTTTCGACAAAAGAAGTATCTGAAGTTCAATTCTATATTGGAGTAGTCATTGGAATCTTGCTCCATTGGGAGCTCGATGTTCAACCCGATGGATTTTCCACCGCTTTCCGCGGCCCCCTTGTTTGCCGCCTCCATAATCCCAGGGCCGCCACCCGTTACAACAGAAAACCCCTCACCGACAAGTTTCGATGCAAGCTCCTCTGCGAACTTGTAATGATCGTCGCCCGGCTTTACCCTTGCAGAGCCGAAGATTGAAACCGCCGGAGCAATATCGGGGAGAATCTCAAATCCATCCACAAACTCCGACATGATACGAAACATCCGCCACGAATCATGTGCATTGATGGCATCGACTACATATTGTTTTTCCCACTTGTCGGGCATATTATTTTTCCTCTTATCGTGTTGAAAATGAAAGTATCCTGAAAAATCTATCAAGATATGCTTCGTTGAGATTTTATCAAATCCACCAAATTTGTCAATGTTATATGGTCGTTTCTTGTTGCTAATACCGATAAACAGATAGATAGTCAAGATGAAACCCAGACAATGCCAATTAGACTATTTTCATTTCAAATTAACTTTAAATATATTGACAATTCCCTCAATCTGGTTTACTATTTTTTATGGAAATTTTAAGAAACAAAAAGGGGGCATCTGTCCTTGGGACAATCGGACTCATCTTTGCAATTTGTCTAATTTTATTTGGACTGCTTAATCTCTATTCCCTTGCCTCTCCTGCTGCGGGTAACAAAGCAGGCAGGGTAATAATCGCCATAATCTGCTTTGTCATAGGCGGCGGCTTGATCTTCTCTATTACAAAGAGTGCAACCAAGACTCCCGACAAGATGGAGGTGAAAGTAATCCAGAAGATTGAGCTTTCGGGGGATGTGGCAACAGAAAAGCTTAGATGCGACAACTGCGGAGCCAACCTCGAAAAGGATACCGTGAAGGTGATGGCCGGGGCGGTTTTTGTCAACTGCCCGTACTGTGGAAGCTCATACCAGATTACCGAAAAGCCATCTTGGTAGCACGG
>JAUWME010000110.1 GCA_030613285.1 Candidatus Zymogenus sp.
TTTTTAATGAGATGACACTGTTAAACTTGAAGCATCTCAATAGTGCAACGCGATTGCCGCGTCGTTTACCCACTCTTCGAGTGTGCAAACTCCTCGCAATGACAGCTCTTTTGTGTTTTTGTAGCAAACCCAACTCCCTTATTCCTGTCATTCTCCGCCTGACGAAGGCTGGTGTGGCGGTATTCTTAATAGCGCTATCCCTGCGGGACAAGCCCCTGTGGAGCAATCTCTTTTACCACAAAAGCCAAAAAGCATATTGAGATGGCCACTAAAAAGAATCCCAGAAGAACAAAGGATTAACCAATCCCCTCATCCTTATACCACACCCCCACCAGGCGCATCCCCTCGTCGAGGGCAACCTTTGGTTCAAAGCCAAGTACCGATTTTGCCTTTTCAATGGACACACCCGTCGATGATGTCAATATTCCCACACCCATGGGAGTAAGGACCGGCTTTATCCCAAACCCCCGGTTGAGCCAGTACATCCCCCGGCCCACGGACATCGCCACAAACTTCGGGAGATTTTTGGCATCGGTGGAGTAACCCGCGCAAATTGCAAGCTTCGTGAAATATTCCTTCCACGTGGTCGAGCCGTCGTTGTCACAGATTGTAAATATCTCACCCGGGGCGTCATCACAAGTTGCCGCAAGCATTACCGCATCAATAACGTTCTCCACATAAACGTGCCAGCACCGTCCCCGCCCCCCGTCCACATAGCCCATTTTTCCTGCCTTCATCAACCCCAGGGGCCTCATCACCCAGTTGGGCGATCCGGGCCCGTAAACCACCGAAGGCCTTATGATCACTCCGGGGAAATCGCTTTCTAAGCACCTCTTGAGCACCATCCTCTCCGCCATCCCCTTGGATATTCCGTAGTGCCCGCCGCTGTTCGAGTAGGGGGCGGTCTCGTCAGTCACAGTTTTTCGTTTCATGCCAATGACGGCGTTTGAGCTCAGATATATGAATCGGTGGAGGTTTTCTGTGCCGATATCCTCACAGGCGTCAAGGAGGCACTTTGTGCCGTCCACATTAACCCTGTAAAATTCTTCCTTCGGGCCATAGTCCCCCACCTTTGCCGCCATGTGAAACACAAAGTCCGCCCCGTCAAGACCCTTCCTCAGTGCGTTGTTGTCAAAGAGGTCCCCCCCGATGATCTCGACTGTGTTCCCGAAGGAATTTTGGGCTTTATCAATGTTTTGGGCGGCGCTTCGGGAGAGGATGCGGACGGTGTGTCCTTTGGCGATAAGCATTCTTACAAGGAACCCGCCGATAAATCCCGTCCCCCCTGTTACGAATGATATTTTGCTCACAATATTGTTCCTGTCGTGGATTTTAAAAAAGCGTAATTTTTCCCTGCATTATTACCATTTTGAGGTGGTAATGTCAAATCTCACTTGGTATTTGATGCAGGGTCGTTGAAGGGCAGACCTTTTTGAAGTTGAATATTATTGGCTGAGTGGGTAGGAAGACGAGATTGCCACGTCGCTCGCTCGACCACAGGTCGAGCTCTCTCCTCGCAATGACAGAAGTTGGGGAGATTTGCCACCCAAAATCCAAGAAACTGTCATTGCGAACCCGCCGAAGGCGGATGTGGCAATCGGGTGATAGAATAAAGGAATTGCTTTGTTGCCCCTAATAATAAAAATTCTCCTTACAATGACAGGTGTTTGGGGTATAGCAATCTGATAGCAAATATTAGATATTGTATTGAAATTGTCCTAAATTTGTGGTAACTATAAAAGAAATAGATTTGTTGAAAAGTTATTTAAAAATAGTTTTATAAGGAAACAACAATGGAGAAGATAACGGGAAAAGCAGTGATCGCCCAAGGGGGCGGCCCGACAGCAGTTATTAACCAGTCGCTTGTGGGGGCTGTCCTTCAGGCGAGGAGGTATCCCCACATCACGAATTTCTACGGCGCACTGGGGGGAGTCAGGGGACTTATGGAGGAGAACTTTGTGGACTTGACCCAGGTCTCGACCCACAACCTTGAGATGGTGGCGGGTACACCCGGAGCCGGACTTTTATCCTCCAGAGATAAGCCAACGGCCACGGATTGCACGAGAATATTCGAGGTTCTGAAGAGACACGGAATCAGGTACTTCTTTTTTATCGGGGGAAACGACAGCGCCGAGACTTGCCGCATCGTAAACGAAAATGCAGAAGCAGCGGGTTACGAGCTTCGGGTCATCCACATCCCTAAGACGATAGACAACGATCTCCTCGTCACTGACCACTGCCCCGGTTTTGGTTCTGCGGCAAAGTTTGTCGCCCAGGCATTTGCCGGCGTCAACATGGACAACAGGAGCCTCCCCGGTGTGTACATTGGCATCGTGATGGGAAGACACGCAGGTTTTTTGACGGCGGCGTCAGTTTTTGCAAAGAGATACGATGACGATGGCCCGCACCTCATATATCTTCCCGAAAGGCCTTTTTCTACCGACGGTTTTTTGAGTGAGGTCGATGAAACCATGACCCGCTACGGGAGGTGCGTGGTGGCGGTGTCGGAGGGGATTGTCGGGGAGGATGGGAATCCCATTATTGCCTCCCTTGTGGATCAGGTGGAGCAGGATTCCCACGGCAATGTCCAGCTCTCCGGGTTGACGTCCTTGGGCGCTGCACTGGTGCAATTGACAAAGGCGGATCTTGATATCAAGCGGGTGAGGTCTGACACCTTTGGTTATCTTCAACGCTCCTTTCTGGGATGCGTCAGCAGCACCGATGCCCAAGAGGCGAGGGAGGTGGGCGAGTGGGCTCTTCAATTTGCCACGTGGAACAATGTTGATGGGTCTGTGGTGATTGAGAGAGTGGGTGACTACGCTGTCAAGTATAGTCTTGTTGATCTTAAGGATGTAACCGGCGGCACAAAGGAGATGGCTGATGAATTCATTGAGGGGAGAAGCATGGTTACAACGGCGTTTAAGAATTATGCAAGGCCTCTTTTGGGACACCTTCCCCAAAACGAGCGAATCCACGCCCCTGAGGTGAGAAAAATTATGAAGGATTGAAAGGAAACATTTAGATGAAACTTCTTCGCCACATCGTTGGATTTGTTGTCGGGATTACAATCTTTGTAATCCTTATCCCCCTTGCAATTGTATACCTTTCGGAGGTTATTGACACTGCACTCTCCCTTAGCCGTTTTGCGGATTCCACGGCGCGCCTCTTTTTTGCGGCGCCGATATTTGCCGTTGGTGTCGTCTATCTTCTCTGGTCAAATCTCTTTTTGGTTGTGAGGGGAAAGGGGGGGCCGACGGAAGGATTCGGCGTTGCCATCAGCCCAAGGACTGAAAGGCTTGTAACCACCGGCCCCTATCGAAACACAAGAAACCCCATGGTCTTTGGGGCTTTCTCGGTATATTTTGCCCTTGCCATTTTCATCGGTACAGTGGGGGGATTAATTCTCCTCACCGTCTTTTTTGTCCTTGCATCATTTTATCTCAAGAGGGTTGAGGAGCCGAGGCTCATCAATGACTTCGGAGAAGAATACAAGGAGTACCAGAGGCGGGTTTCAATGATTGTGCCGTTATTTGTAAAGAATAGGAAAAAGATTTCGTACTGATTTTTCCCAATGTAGGCCTTTGTAGTGCTATCCTTTTTTGAAAGTGAATATTGTCGGTGGGGAGAGTAGGAAGACCCGATTGCTTCGTCATTTACCTGCCCTTTAGGGTAGGTAAATTCTTCGCAATGACATTTTTTTACTATTTGTCATTCCCGTGAAAAAGCCTGCCCCCTTGAAAAAGGGGGGGAATCCAGTTGATCTTAATCTGGATCCCCAATCAAGTTAGGGATGACAGAATAATGTATTACCTTGTTCTCGCAGGCAATGACAGTTTTTTTATGTCTTTTTTTCCACAAAACAGTACTCTTTCTCCTGTCATTGCGAGCCCGCTGAAAGAGGGCGCGGCAATCTCTTTTACCACAGAAGCCAAAAAGCATATTGAGATTGATTTGTTCCATGTGCCTTCCTTTTCCCATATTCTACTGAATAAACCCTTGACCCACTGTTTCTATATAGATATAATCGATAAAAACAATTTATTGGAGATTTAACATGGAACTGTTCATAGATACAGCGGATGTAAATGAGATTAGAGAAGCCGCCGAGATGGGCGTTATCGACGGGGTAACCACAAACCCATCCTTGATTGCCAAATCGGGAAGGAAGTTTACGGACGTCCTTAAAGAGATAGTCAAGATTACCGATGGGCCGGTCAGCGCCGAGGTAATCAGCGTTGATTCTGTGGGGATGATTAAAGAGGCGGGGGAGCTTGTCAAAATCGGTGAGAACATCGTCATAAAAATTCCCATGATTGAAGAGGGGCTCAAGGCGGTAAAGGCGCTTACCGAAAGAGAGATAAAGACCAACGTGACCCTCGTCTTCTCACCACTGCAGGCGCTTCTGGCCGCCAAGGCCGGTGCGACATACGTAAGTCCATTTGTCGGCCGCCTTGACGACATTGCCCACGACGGTCTTGAAATCGTGGATGATATCGTAACTATCTACGACAACTACGGCTACATGACGAAAGTCCTTGTGGCATCAATCAGAAACCCGATCCACTTGCTCCAGTCAGCAAGAATGGGGGCGGATGTGGCGACAGTCCCCATGAAGGTTATCAAGCAGCTCACCAAGCACCCCTTGACGGAGCGCGGTCTCGAAAAATTCCTTGAGGACTGGAAGAATGTGCCCCAGTAGGGTCGCTTATTAGATAGTAACTTGAACTCAACTCAAATTGTTTTAATTTCAAGTAAGAAGTTGTTAGGGAGTACAAAAATGAAGAAAATATCAATTCTCTCAATACTTTTAGTTTCGGCGTTTTTTTTGTCAACCTGCGGGGAAAACACAATATCTCCCGGCGGTGACGGCAAAGACACCGGCCCCGCATATGGTGACGCCATCATTATCGGCTCCATCGGCGATGCCTCAAACCTCATCCCGATGCTTGCATCCGACAGCTCGTCTCATGAAATTGCAGGCTACATCTTAAACGGCCTTGTCAAATACGACAAAGATTTCAACATCGTGGGCGACCTCGCCTCCTCCTGGGAAATATCCGAAGACAACCTCACCTTTACCTTCCACTTAAGAGATGACGTAAAGTGGCAGGACGGAAAGCCCTTTACGGCAGCCGATGTTATGTTTACTTACAAATTGATAATTGCCGAAAGCACCCCGACTGCCTACGCCGGGAAATATCTACTGGTGAAGGAAGCAAAGACACCTGACCCTTACACCTTCATAGTTACGTACACAGAACCCCTGGCCCCCGCCCTCATCAGCTGGGGTTCGCTTCAGATTCTCCCAAAGCACATCCTTGAGGGGAAGGATATAACAAAATCGAAGCTATCAAGAGAGCCTATGGGAACCGGCCCCTATAAGTTTATTGAATGGAAAACGGGGGAGAAGATCGTACTCATCTCAAACCACGATTATTTCGAGGGGCGACCGTACATCGACAGGATTATATACAGGATTATCCCCGATCCAGCAACGATGTTTCTGGAGCTCAAAGGGGGTGGTGTTGATTGGATGGGCTTAACACCCATTCAGTACGATCGCCAGACCGACAATAAAACCTTTATCAAAAATTTTAAAAAATACAGATACCTTGCCGACGGTTACGCATATCTCGGCTTTAATCTCGACAACCCGAAGTTTACAGACAAGCGGATAAGAAAGGCTATTTCTTACGCCATCGACAAGCAGGAGATCATCGACGTTGTCCTTTTGGGACTTGGAGAGGTTGCAACAGGTCCGTACAAGCCCGGAACTTGGCAGTACAATTCCAAAGTGGAGCGATACGACTACAACCCCAAAAAGGCAAAGGAGTTGTTAAAAGAAGCGGGCTGGGAGGATACAGATGGCGATGGCCTCCTCGATAAGGACGGTGTCTCGTTTGAGTTTACCATCATCACAAACCAAGGCAACGAGCTACGGGCAAAATCGGCTGAGATCATCCAGAGGAGGCTCTCAGATATTGGGATAACTGTAAAAATCAGGATCATCGAGTGGGCGGCCTTCCTGTCGGAGTTTGTAAGACCGAGAAATTACGAGGCGATGATTCTGGGCTGGAACATCCTTCAAGACCCAGACCTCTATAATGTCTGGCATTCGTCAAAAACTGGGCCCGATGAGCTAAACCACATCAACTTCAGAAACGCCGAGGTTGACAAACTCTTGGAAGATGGAAGACGGATATTTGATCAAGAACAGCGGAAAAAATACTACTTTCGCCTTCAAGAAATTCTGGCCGACGAAGCCCCATACGTATTTCTCTACGTCCCCGATTCCCTTCCTGTGGTTCATGCAAGATTTCACGGGATTGAGCCCGCACCTGCGGGAATCAGCTATAACTTCAATGAATGGTACGTTCCTGAAGGGATGATGAAATACACAAATCTCAGGTAGATTTTCAATGAGTAGTACGTCCCTGAAGGGATGATGAAATGCACAAATCTCAGGTAGATTGCGTGGTTGAGGTTTTAATGAACAGGCAGTGACTTGTGCAGCAAAGGGCAGGATAACTATAAATGGCGAAATACACCCTGAAAAGACTCTTGATGATGCTCCCAATCCTCTTTGGGATTACTCTCATTTCGTTTTCGGTGATTCACTTGGCGCCGGGAGAGCCCACCGACCTCGCCACCCGCATGACCCCCGACGTACCCCCAGCGGCCAAGGAGAAGATGCGAAAGCTCTACGGGCTGGATAAACCGATTCATGTACAATATATAAATTGGATAAAGAGGATTGTCGTTTTGGATTTTGGGAACTCCTTTTCTCCAGACAGAAGGCCCGTGATCGATAAGATCAAGGAGACTATCCCCATCACCGTGTCGATAAATATCCTCTCAATCATGCTGATCATGTCCCTTGCAATTCCCATCGGGATATATTCCGCAACGCATCAGAACAGTTATTTTGACAAGGCGGCAACGATCTTCGTCTTTGTGGGTTTTGCCGTGCCTACGTTCTGGCTTGCCCTTTTGATGATGAGGTGGTTCGGGATTCAGCTTGGGTGGCTTCCCATCTCCGGGGTAAAGTCGATTACCTACGATTATATGTCGCCTGCGGGCAAGGTCTGGGATGTGGCAAAGCACCTTCTGATGCCGGTTACGCTTTCGGCTTTTGGCGGTCTTGCGGGGCTTTCCCGCTATATGCGCAGCAATATGCTTGAGGTAATTCGCCAGGATTACATCATCACCGCTCGTGCCAAAGGACTTCCAGAGCGCGTCGTCATCTACAAGCATGCGATGCGAAACGCCCTGATGCC
>JAUWME010000083.1 GCA_030613285.1 Candidatus Zymogenus sp.
GAGGTTTCCTGAAGAGAAATAAAAAGTAGGAGAAACAGGACCAGTGCCCGAAGAGTTTTTTTTAATATTCCGCCGTGTCTACCTCTCATCGGGGTTTATATTCCAGAAGATTAATAGTATGTAAAGTTGGGTGTTTATCAACCGCTGATGCTGAAAAGTAAAAAGCTGACTATTGGTTTTTAGCGTTTCTAATTAGTGGAATTACTTTAGTATGAAGCAACGAATTATGAATAGTTCCTTTATCTTTTTGATATTTCGATAGCTTTTTTTTCGATACTTTTTGTATATTCTGTCCACTTTCTTGCCTTGTCGGGGTTGCCTTTCTCCAATGAGAATAGGCAGGTTTCGCTTCCAGAAGGGATGGTGGTTTGAAACAATACGTCCCAGATGTCAGTGCGTCCTTGGGACTCCATATATTCTTTTGCGGCGTCTATCATCCCTTGGACAAAGTAACGTTGGACGCGGCAGTCGAAGGCTTTGTAATGGTCTTGGTGGGGGCACCAATCGATATGAAAGCTGGCCCTGTCATCTGCATCAATGGTGGGAGTTTCCAAAGAGGCATAGGCAATGCGGTTGATTATTGTGGCAAAGAAGCTAAACCATTCTACATTGGTCATGTCTTCGGGGATTTTTGTGCCTTTGGTGATTTGTTTGCCTACATCGTAGCCGACGTTTTTTAGACATTGGAAGATAATTTTTTGTCCATCTTCTCCGAGGTTTTTTTCTACGGTCTTTAAGATTTCGATGATGGCCATCGCTTGCATGGTTCCCCACTGGAAGAGTACGGCGGGGTCGTAATTGGTTTTGTTGAGGACTTTTTCTCTGAGCTGGGAAACTCCTTTGGAGTATGGCTGATTGAACTGGAAATTTGCCCAGCCCTTTTCCGGTCTTTTTTCCCAATGCCGGACATCCAAGTTGTCGTGTTTCGATTTCATTTATCGACCTTTTTTGTTAAAACCGTCATTTTTTTCAAATACCCCCACCAACTACAGTTCATCATCCCTACAACCCCAACCCCCTAAAAATGACCAGCCCCTTTATTAAATGTCAACCCACTAATTCCAGCAATCTCCAGCAATCACAGCAACCCCGGCACTCTACTTCGAACGTCTATAATAATTCTTTAGTATAAAATTCATTTTTAGTGGGAAGTTTATTTTTTGTACTCCTCGTTTATAACTATCTCGGTTTTTCCTCTGAGTTCATTGATGAAGTTGTCGTATACATTCATCCGTTTTTGCATGAGGGCGCTCATTGCCATTGTTTCTTTTTCTTCTGGTAGAAGAGCGTTATATTCTTCGACAGTCATTCCATTTAGTTTTGCCAACATCACTATGTCTTCATCCATAACCTTAGCTGAATCTTTAACAATAAGATTCAATTTTTGGATCATGATATCGTTTCTTATAAGGGCCTCGAAGCCGGCTTCAGTAAGTCTGTTGTTTTTCAGGACATTTTTATACTGCTCGAAATTGAATTGCCCATCTTTATTGAAGTAGGGGATGGTTTTTATCATGTCTCGGATTTCTTCGTCGGTAATGGGGACGTTGAGTCTTCTGGCTTCTTCAATTGTCAGTACCCTGTTTATCTCTTCATTAAGGACTGAATTTCTGATGTTTAGTGTTTTGATATCTTCATCCGTGAGGGCATCACCAAATTTTTCTTTAAGCGCCAGAATTTGATTTTCTAAGGCTTTTTGAAATTCGGTGTGGGTGATTATTGTGCTTCCTACTTTTGCGGCGTAGCGGTTTGGGTCGTCCCTGTCAACACTTCCGAGGATTCCGAAGCCGACGATAAAGCTTAGTGCTACTGTCAAAAGGAGTGCTTTTAGCCACCACTTGCTTGCACTTCTTCTCATTATGTCCAGCATATATTTCTCCTTGATTGTGATATTGCGATGTTGCGATGCTTTTGCTATTAAGTATTTATATCAGAGATGGTGGAAAGACGCAAGATATTTCATTTCTTTTTAGGTAATAGACGAAGTTAAAAGGCGGAGCAAAAGGCAAAATTACGAAGTAAAAAGTATATTTAGAAGTCAAGTCAAAAATATTTCCTTGATTCTGTTACATTTTGTTGTTATAATCCATTTGCGGTATTGGCAGTGAGGGCTTGGGATGCTGGGGAGTTATAAAATTCATTTTTTTAGTGAGTTAAGTAGCGTTTTCGGATTTGAATGAAAAATTTCAGGAGTGATAAATGGTAATAAATTCTTTTGCACGTATGATTTCAAATGATCTTTCCATCGATTTGGGAACGGCAAACACACTTGTATATTTGAAGGGGAAAGGAATTGTTGCAGAAGAGCCTTCTGTTGTAGCGATTAAAGAGGGTCCTCGCGGCGAGAGGAAGATAATTGCTGTAGGTAAGGAAGCGAAGATGATGCTTGGTCGTACACCGGAGACAATTGTTGCAGTACGACCATTAAAGGATGGGGTTATTGCAGATTTTGAAATAACGGAGCATTTGCTAAAGCACTTTATCAAGAAAGCTACTACCAAGCGTTCTTTGTTACGGCCAAGGATAATAATTTCTGTTCCTTCTGGGATTACGCCAGTAGAGAGGCGTGCGGTGATAGAGTCGGCCACTACTGCCGGTGCCAGAGAAGTGTATCTCATCGATGAGCCGATTGCAGCAGCCATAGGTGTTGGGCTTCCGATCTCCGAGCCATCCGGAAATATGATTGTGGACATTGGCGGCGGCACAACAGAGGTGGCCGTAATTTCCATGAACGGTATTGTCTATGCGGAATCTATAAAGGTTGGTGGGGATAAGATGGATGAGGCCATAATACAATATTTAAAGAGGAAATATAACTTTCTTTTAGGGGAGAGCTCTGCTGAGAAGCTTAAGATGGAAATGGGGACCGCCCTTGTGGAAGGTGAGATCAAAACAACTGAAATAAAGGGGAGGGATTTGGTGTCGGGAATTCCAAAGACTCAAACAATAAACTCAATAGAGATAAACGAGGCGCTCTCAATTCCTATAGACATGATTATTGAAACCATAAGACGCTCGCTTGAGAACACTCCTCCGGAGCTATCGTCGGACTTTTTGGATAAAGGGATAGTCCTTTCCGGTGGTGGATCGATGATTAAAAATCTCGACAGGCTTATTAAAAAGGAGACTAATCTTCCGATAATAGTAGCCGAGAATCCCCTTACTGTTGTTGTGTTGGGTTGTGGCAGGGCATTGGACGATCCAGATCTGTTAAAGCAGGTGGCGGTTTTGGGCCGATGACGGGGGAGGGTGAGGTTTTTAAGAAAGTGAAAGAATTCTTTTTAGTATAACAATAATAGTAAGTTTACTTTGAGTTATGTATAAGTTTCTTCGGCGATATAAAGGGGCAGTAGTTGTCGTTGCGCTCCTTTTTGTATCGCTATTTATCTTCATTGCATTCGGTAGCAACACAACACTCTTTGGCAAACCGAGGGGTGTCATTCTGAAAATAACCTCGCCCGTCTTTGAGACAATAAACTCCCTCCTTGACGATGTGATTTCCATCTGGGATCACTATATATATTTGAAGGACTTAAAGGAGGAAAACGAGGAGTTAAGAAGACACCTTCGGCGCATTTCTACCAAATACGATAATCTGAAGACTATTTATATCGAAACAGAAAGGAATAACCAAAGGCTTGAGGAAACCCTCGGATTCACAAAAAAGGAGCCTTACAAACTCCTCCCCGCAAGGGTCATTGGGACTGACTTTGCTCCATATTCCAGCATGGTGACAATTGACAAAGGGAGAGAGAACGGTGTTACAGAAGACATCTCAGTAGTGTCTGTAAGTGGGATTGTGGGGATCATCCTTAATGTATCTGACAGGTCTTCAACCGTAATGCTTCTTAATGACAAGCGGAGCCGAATTGACGTTACCCTTCAGGAAAACCGCACCCGTGGTGTCTTGGAGGGGTTCACAGATGGCACGATCCACCTCTCGTTTGTGGACAGGAAAGTAAAAGTTAAACTGGGGGATGTGGTGGTCACGTCTGGAATGGGGAATATCTTCCCAAAGGGGCTTCTGGTGGGGAAAGTCTCAAAAGTAAATAAGCCCAAGTTCGGTCTCTTCCAAGAGATCATTGTAACTCCCAAAGTTAATCTCAAAAGCGTCGAAGAAGTTCTCATTATTATCAGGTAGTTCCTTGGAGAATTTGATGATGAAAAGGGACAAATTGACCAAAGTGAGTGGTGGAAGGGTGGTCTTCGGATTTATTCTCATTATCCTTTTGGGCTTTCTTGCAATCATAATTCAAAGTATGTTCCCAGAAATCTTCGGGATTAGGGTTGAGTGGCTCCTCATCTTTTTCATTTATGTGGGCATCTATAAATCTCCGGGACTTTCAATTTTCATAACAGCGACCCTGGGACTTATCTGCGATCTCACGTCCAGCGCACCTGTGGGACAGGGGTTCTTTTGCGCTTTTTACGCAATGGGGGTGGCCAGAATATTTTCCAGTATCATCTATGTCAACAGGCCGGGAATCATGTTTCTAACCACAGCAGCAGTGACGTTGAGCCTGAATTTAATCCTTCTCTTAATCTTTCTAATCTCTTCATATAAGGTGGGAAGCGTGAGCCTGTTACTGCATTTTGTCGTACCCTCTTCGTTTCTTACAGCACTAATCTCTATTCCTCTTTTTTCTCTTATCAAGCATATCGACCCGGAAAGGGGAGGGTATTATTTGGCAAGGTTTATGAGGGAAGAGAAAGTGGTTCCCTTACTGTAGTTTGCATTTGTAATGTTTGGAAATGAAAATTGATAAGTCCATTAAGTGGGGTTTTGATGTCAGGTGATAGTCTGAACATGAATGGACCGTACCGGTTGGTGAAGGTTGGTTTTATCTCTGTTATTTCGGTGCTTCTCTTTTTGGGATTGTTTGCGAGGCTTTGGTATCTCCAGCTTTATATGGGAGATGAGTTTCGCATTATGAGCGAAGACAACCGAATAAGGTTTGTCAAGGTGTCTGCACCACGAGGGATGTTTTTAGATAGGCATGGCCGGATTATTGTGGACAACCGCCCATCGTTTAATGTGAAGCTGCTTACTGAGTATGTGGAAGATATTGAAGTTGCATTGACGGAAGTGTCTGCACTCACTGGTGTTGACAAGACAAAATTGAAGGCAAATCTTAAGAGGGAGCGGGAAAAAAACCCGAAGTTTCGGCCCCTGACCGTCGTGAGGGATCTCTCCAGAGACAACGTGGCGCCCCTTGTTTCTCGTATCCACCGCTACCCTGCTACGGAGCTTGAGGTGCTGCCAATAAGAAACTATGTCCACGGTCCCCTCGCACCGCACCTCTTTGGGTATCTGGGTGAGATTGACGACGACGATTTGGAATTGGATAAATATCGAGGGTATAAAATCGGTGATATCATTGGTAAAAGCGGTATAGAGGAGCATTGGGACAAGGAGATTAGGGGGAAAGATGGCGGTATCCAGATGGAGGTTGATTCCAAAGGCAGGGAGCTAAAGACATTAGGTAGGCTTGACCCCAGTCCCGGAAACAACCTTGTCCTTACAATCGACTTTGAGCTTCAGGAATATGCCAGACGCCTGATGAAAGAAAAAGACCACGCCGGTGTTGTCATTGCGATTAATCCCCAAAACTTTGAGATTCTGGCGATGGTGTCGGCCCCAGACTTTGATCCTTCCACATTTGCACGGGGTATCACGGCAGAACAATGGAATGCCCTAATAAAACACCCCAGGCACCCTCTCGAAAACAAAGGAATTTCGGGGCAGTACCCACCCGGTTCCACGTACAAGCTCATCACCGCCACGGCGGGCCTTGGTGAGGGATTTATCGATGTGGACAAAAAACTATATTGTCCGGGGTATTACCGATTTGGGGGCAGGGCCTTTGCCTGTTGGAAGAGTGGCGGGCACGGCAGGGTGAAAATCCACAGGGCCATCGTGGAGTCGTGCGATGTCTTTTTTTACCAAGTTGGATATGGAGTTGGGATTGAGGGGCTTGCCCGATACGGCGGCAGCTACGGTTTTGGCAAGCTGACGGGTATTAAGCTATCAAACGAAAAGGTGGGGATAAATCCCTCCCACAAGTGGAAGAAGGACTATTTTAACCTGCCGTGGTATCCGGGGGAGACGATATCTTCCTCCATCGGGCAAGGCTATACGCTGGTTACTCCCTTGCAGCTTTTGGTGGCTTTTGCGGCCATTGCCAACGGCGGCACTATCTATGAGCCAAAGATTGTAAACAAGATATTGAGTCCAGAGGGTGAAACTATAAAAGAATATAAGAGCATCAAGAAAGGAGAAGTTTTAATTTCTCCTGAAAATATCGAGATATTAAAATCCGGGCTTTACGGCGTTGTCAACGAATCGCACGGAACGGGGTGGAGGGCAAGGCTTGAGGGAAGGGACGTTTGCGGAAAGACAGGAACCGCCCAGGTGATTGCAGGGCGAATGAGCAGTAAATATCTTCCCTATGAGCTTCGGGATCATGCGTGGTTTGCTTGTTTTGCCCCCTTGGAAAAGCCTGAGATTGCTGTTGTGGTTTTGGTGGAGCACGGCGGATTTGGGGGGGCTGCTGCGGCGCCTATTGCTGGGGCGGTCATTAAAAAGTACTTTGAACTCAAAGATATATCCAAAAACTGAGCTAATAATGATTAAAGACGCTATTAGAGACGTGTTTAAAACAATTTCGAAGAAGACCGATTACGTTCTTCTTGTAACGGTGCTTATAATTCTTACGTTGGGGATCATAAACCTGTTTTCCGCTTCAAGGATGGAGGAGGTGGCGGCTGTTCCCCTCTACATTAAGCAAGTCTACTGGGCCATGATCGGACTCTTTATGATGTATCTTGCCATTTCCATCGATATTCGTGCCTTTGAGCGATGGGCCTACGTGATATATTGCGTTACAATCTTTTTCCTCATTGCTGTCCTCTTCTTTGGGGAGCGCACCGGGGGGGCCACCCGATGGTTTAGTTTGGGGCCAATATCGTTTCAGCCGTCTGAGGTTGTAAAGGTGGCGATGATTCTGGCCCTGGGGCGGTACTTCCAGAAAAATATGCCGGCTGACGGCCTCAGGATAAGAGACCTTATCATTCCCATAATCTTGGCTTTGCTGCCGGTGATATTGATTGCAAAGGAGCCTGACCTCGGCTCGGCGGGGCTTGTTGTTCTCATCTTTGGCACAGTCCTATTGGTTGTGAAGATGCGCACAAAGACCGCCGTGGCCTTCATATTAGCGGGGGTGTTCTCCACGGTTCCGGCCTTTATCTTTGGCTGGCGGTTTTTAAAGCCGTACCAGAGACAACGTATAGTCACCTTTTTTAGGCCGGATACCGATCCTCTGGGCTCCGGGTATCATATCATTCAGTCGAAGATTGCGGTGGGGAGCGGGCAGTTTTTTGGCAAAGGATATATGCATGGCACGCAAAGCCAGCTTCAATTTCTGCCTGAGCAGCACACCGATTTCATATTCAGCGTGCTGGCCGAAGAGTGGGGCTTTGTCGGCTCGGTGATAATTTTAATCTTACTTTCCATTATTATCTTGCGGGGGCTTTATATCGCCAGCTCTGCCAGAGATGTTTTTGGGGCGGTGGTGGCGGCCGGTCTCTCGATTGTTATTATGTGGCAGTCTTTTGTCAACATCGGGATGGCAATGGGGATATTTCCCGTCGTGGGGATTCCACTCCCGTTTCTATCTTATGGGGGGACGTCGCTTGTGATGATGCTCATTGGTGTTGGGCTTATCCTCAACGTCAATATGAGGAGAAACATTTTTTGATGGGATATCAGGAATAATTAGGTTGCTTTTGGTGTGAATTTCTGATGGGATGTAATTGATGGGCTCTATCAAATTTGGCAAGAAATATGGATACCGACAACTTGACCCCCCCGCCGATTTGATGATTGCGGGTGTTGGGAAGGGGAGGGAGGGGTTGTTTGTGTCGGCGGGGGACGCCCTTACCGATATCCTTGTGGGAATTGA
>JAUWME010000536.1 GCA_030613285.1 Candidatus Zymogenus sp.
CATTTTACGCCACAAAGGTAATGACCACCGGACGGGGTGGAATGCTTTGTTCTAAAAAGATTGAAATTGCAAACGAGGTTCGAGACCTTATCAAATACGACGAGAGTGAGGAGGGGAAGGTCAGGTTCAACTATTTGATAACCGAGTTTCAGGCGGCGTTGGGCAAAAACCAATTGAAAAGGCTTGAAACTTTTGTATTAAGGAGAAAGGAGATAGCCGGTTTTTATAGAGATGAATTTGACAGGGCAAAAATCCTGATGCCACCTCCTGCTCCGCCCGGTGAAGATATCCACTATCGATTTATCATAAAGGCTCCTAACAGGGTTGACGAGATTATTAAGAAATTGGAAGACAATGGGATATCTGCAAGAAGACCGATCTTTAAGCCACTATATTTTTATACGGGAGGGAGCGAGCTTCCCGGTACGAAGAGGGCGTATGAGGAGAATGTCTCAATTCCAATATATCCGACTTTGACCGATGATGAAGTTCAAAGGGTGGCGGCTGCGGTAATAAATGTGATGAGATAGTTGTAATGAGAAAGGCGTGATGATGGGATGTGAGTCGGATGTGGTCAATAGCAGATAGCGATAATATTTAATAGGTCGCAAAGCAAATGAATGCTGATGTTAAAAAAAGAGAGGTGGGGCTTTTTTGGTATTTCAGCCTTGTGGCGCTTATCATCCTTATCCTCCCACCGGTTGTAAGGCTCTTTGTTGAGATTGGCGAGCGTTGGATATGGATTTTTCTCTTTTCCACCGTAACTTCCTATGTGCTCATGCCAGCCGCAATTAAGTTATCAAAGCGCCAAAACTACATGGACATTCCGGAGGGAAGGAAAGACCACGATACTGCCACCCCCATTTTGGGAGGGGCAGTAGTGGCCATTGCCTTTACCGCATCCCTCTGTATAAATAGCGTCATCAGTACAACACTCCTTTCGGTCATGGTGGCCTCATTGATTATCCTCATATTAGGTCTTTTGGAAGATATTTTTGGAGTCAGGGAATGGGTCAGGCTTTTATCGCAGACGGCGGCCTTTGTTGTTGTGGCAACGGCAGGGGTTGTGCTTAAGCTGTTTCCACAAACAGCCTTGGGTCAGGTGTTGAATCTCATACTCACCTTTTTTTGGATTGTTGGGATAACAAACGCCATGAATTTCATCGATGGGCTGGATGGTCTCTGCGGTGGGATTGCGATTGTAATATCATTCTTTTTGGGGATAATCGCCTTCCAGACGAACCAGCCGGATTTGGGGTGGCTCTCTGTAGCCGTCTTGGGTGGTGTCCTCGGATTTATCCCATACAACTTCATTGCAAAAGGAAACGCAAGAATTTTTTTGGGAGATGCCGGAAGTTCCTTTCTCGGATTTATTCTGGCGTCCTTGGCGGTATTGGGCGAATGGGCCGAAAGCGACCCACTTGTTTCCTTCTCTACTCCCGTTATAATCTTCGGTGTGCTCATTTACGACCTGACTTACACAAACATCGCCAGAATCGTCAAGGGGAAGGTGAGAAGCTTTAGTGAACTTCTTTCGTTTGTGGGTAAAGACCATTTTCACCACAGGCTTGCAGCCCAAATGGGGGATAAAAAGCTCGCCGTGATTTTTATTTTACTGTTAAATATTGTTTTTGGGCTTGGAACCATGGCCCTCAGAAACGCCGATTTTGTTGTGGCACTTGTG
>JAUWME010000197.1 GCA_030613285.1 Candidatus Zymogenus sp.
CCGCCCTTCTTGCCACTGTCGTGAGGATGGCATTAGCGCCCCTCTCTGTCAAAAATTCGGATGATACATCTTTGAACATCATAAGAACCTTAAGAGGCACAATCATAAACACCGCATCACCAAAACCCTTGATCTCTCTCCCTCTGCCATCCCAATTAAAAAAGTCGGGAACCTGGGTCGGATCATAATTTATTGGAAGAACAAATTCGTCGCAATATTTATTATAGCTTTCGATATCTGGTTTGTCGATGAGCTCCTGGGAAGCCCCCAGCCTCGTCAATAGATTCCTGAATGTAATCTTGAGTGTAGCTTCTCCCTCTACTTTTTCAATTTCCTCAAAAAATGCCTCCATAAACCCTTTTCGCATTAAGATTAAACGCTCCTCATCACTGCCTGTAATAAGAGAAATTGAACCATCATCTGCATTCCATTGAATGTTTTTTTCAACCACTTTAACCTCCCCAAATTAAATATTGTTAAACATTATACAAGATGTAAGATAATTGAACCATCTTACCTGCCTAAAAAACCCTTGACAACTCTCCAGAGATTTGTAAAATGTTGAACTGCCTCAGGATCGCTCCTTTCAGGAAACCAAACATACTGCCCAAGCCCTATTTGCGCCAAGATGTAGCGACCCAAAGCGAATTGTCCAATGGCCGTTAGTCCCGTGGCAAGCTGTCCCACACCAAAGTAAATGCCAATGGCAACCTGTCCGATGGCAACAATTCCGGCAACGCACTGCCCAAAGCCGAACAAAAGCCCCACTCCCACCTGTGCAAAGGTAATAAGCCCCACCCCAAACTGTCCTATGGCAATTATCCCCTTTGCTACAATTATCTTTCCCGTTTCTGCGTCCTTTCCAAAGGCGATGTGAATGACCGGCCAGCCCAATATCTCCGCCTCGCTCCTGTATTCATAACCCCAGGCGAGGGTTCTTTCGGGCTTGCTCTCGTTTTCCAACATCTTTATAAGCTGGGAGCTTTTACTATTAATATTGTTATTGCTATCGATGCTTCCCACTATCTCACCACCACAACGAGGACACACACCAGCCTTTCTTTTCACCTTCAAACCGCATCGGGGACATGTCACCTTTTTCATTGTCACCTTCACTTTGATATCAAAAATCTGGGGGGTCTTCAACCTAAATCTGTTTTTAACTTGCTCCAACACCCCAAAAAACCATTATCTCCCTTTCTCACTCCATCGTTTTCTCACTATATCAATATTATCTACTCCTCCTCTTCCAGCACCCAGATTTCAGGGAGGTTCCGATAATTCTCATCGCAATCAAGCCCGTAACCCACTACAAAACCGTCGTCCATAAGAAGCCCAACATAGTCAACATCTATCTCCACCTCCCGCCTCGCCCTCTTGTCCAGAAGGGCGCATATTTTAACTGACTTCGGTCCCCTGCGTAAAAGCTGATCTTTAAAGAACTTCAGGGTCACCCCCGTATCAACAATGTCCTCCACCACCAGGATATCTCTTCCCTCCACAGGCCCATGAAGATCCTTTACCACCTCTACCTCTCCAGATGACGTTGTTGAAGAGCCGTAAGATCTCAAGATTACAAAATCCACGATGATATCAACGCCATGGACTTTCCGAATAAGGTCAGACATGAAAATGAATGCCCCCTTTAAAACCCCCACAATCAGAAGCTCCCCGCCACTGTATTCTTCACTGACTTTCCGGGCGATATTTTCTACCGCATTATCAATCTCTTCTTTGCTAAACAAAATTTCTTTTTTCTTTAACATTTTTGTCCCCGTAGATGAAAGCTGATTTTTATTAAATTGAATAGACTACTTAATAAATTAGTTTAAAAGAAGAGTTCGATTTTGTCAACATCTCGTTTTTTAAATTGAAAAGTTTTTTTGTAGAAAAAACATCGCCCCCCTCATTAATTGTTCAATTCAATTAATCAATTCCTTGACACAGCTTCCCAATTCCACTAAAATACTTAAAGTTATTTTGCAATTTAGGGTTTTAAAATGATTATTGATACCTGCGTTGCGCCACCTGCGAAAGAAGTATTATCGGGTTTTTCAGATATTCCGGAGCATCTCTCCGGATACATGAAGCTTTTTAAGGGGAAGGAGGAAGACATTAAGCGCCTTTCTAATTTGACCATAACTGATTTCTTCGGACTCATGGACCATGCAGGAATTGACATTGCGGTTCTTCACGGTGAAGATATGGAAACAACCTACGGGCGAAAAATCCCCAACGAAATAATCCTTGACTTTGTCCAGAAATATCCCGATAGATTTGTTGGGTTTTGCGGTGTCGATCCCCACAAGGGAAAAGGGGCGACAGATGAAATAGACAAAATGGCATCCTACGGTCTATCGGGAGTTATGATTGCCCCTTGGGAACATAATCTCTTTACTGACGACGAAAAATATTTTCCTATATACGAAAAATGCATTGAATATGATATCCCAATTTGGGCACACACGTCACACAATTTCTCTCATAAGATACCTATGGAATATGGAAGACCCCTGATTCTCGATCGGGTGGCGGTTAAGTATCCCGATCTTAAGATAATCGCAGGGCACGCTGGATGGCCCTGGGTAACTGAGATGGTGTCGGTTTTGTGGAGACACGACAATGTCTATGCAGACATCTCCTCCATTAGACCAAAATATTTGGGGATTGATAGAACGGGCTGGGGCCCCCTGATGCACTACGGCAATAATATTCTTCAGGACAAAATCCTCTTTGCCACAGCATGGCCCATGGTGATGTTTAACGACGCTGTGGACGATATTAATAACCTTCCCTTAAAACCTGAGGTCAGGGAAAAGTGGCTCGGTAAAAACGCTATGAAGCTCCTCAAATTGGAGGATAGATTTAGGTAATTATCTGTCATTCCCTTTGAAAGCGGGAATCCAGGTTGATATCATTCTGGATTTCTTTGTCTCGCTGAGAATGACATAATAAAAACGAAATCCAGGAAAAACTATTATTTGTCTTTCCCGCGAAAGCGGGAATCCAGGCTAATATAAAATCATAATGTCATTTCCTTGGAAAACGGAAATCCAGTAAATATCATTCTGGATCCCCAGTCAAGCTGAGGATGACAGGATAATGAATCCCTTTGTCAAGCAGGCAAAGACAAAATAGAAAGGTAATTAAGAATAAGTAAAATACTTCTATAATAGGAGATAATCATGGCACAAGAAAAAGGTACATTGAAGAGGGGACTCACCCTTATTACGGTCTTTACCCTCATCACAGGGGCGATGGTCGGGATGGCCTGGGCCACAATTACAAATATCCTCTTTGAATATGCGGGGCCCGCCCTTCTGTTATCTGCAATTATCGCCGCTTTCTTCTCAATCCTTATAGGCCTCTGCTATGCTGAACTCTGCTCGGCCATGCCCTTTGCCGGGGGAGAATATCACTATACAAATAGGGCCTTGGGTGGTTTCGCAAGTTTTATCACAGGCTGGTTTCTCATCATCGCCTACTCCTCAATGATGCCGGCTGAGATAATCATCTTTTCAAGGGTGGCAAGCACATTGATGCCTGATTCATGGCTTGGAGAGGGGGCAAGTATCCTGGGTTACAGCTTTCCACCGTTGGCGATGATTGTGACAGGAATGTCTGTGGCACTCTTCTTCGGGATAGTCAATTACATCGGAATCAGAATCTCGGCCATTGCCCAGCTGATATTTACCATAATCCTCTTCAGTGGAATAGCAATATTTGTTGTGGGAAGTATCCCAGAGGTTCAATTGAGCCACATTACAGATAACTTCTTCGACAAAGGAATCGGCGGGATGTTTATGATGGTTCCCATCTCCATGTTGGCACTAATGGGATTTGACATTGTCCCACAGGCGGCGGAAGAAGTAAAAGCCCCCATTAGAAAGGTCGTCTTTTTGATACCACTCTCGGTGGTATTCGTCCTGGTGTTTTACCTCGGTGTCTTTTTTGTCACCGCTGGCGTAGAAGTAATCGACGGTGTGATTCCATATGTTGCGATAGCCGAATCAACAGCCAATGTTCCCATTTTGGCTACCGCCGAAAAAACGCTGGGGACAACCGGTGCATACATTGTCATCGTAGCCGGCCTTATGGGACTTATCACAACACTTAATGCCTTCATGGTAGGCTCATCAAGATTGATGTTGGGAATGGCAAGGGAGGGTGTTCTGCCTTCAGCCCTCGGTAAAATACATCCAAAATTTGGACCTCCTTATGGCGGAATTAGTGCCCTTACGATTCTGGGTATCATGGGCTGTCTCTTTCCGTTTCTCTTAACACTCTTTCAGGTAGCTTCCGCAGCAATCCTTGTGGCTTACATCCTCGTTTGCATATCGCTCATTGTTTTGAGAAAAAAAGAGCCTAAAATGGAAAGACCATATAGAGTCCCTGTATATCCAATAATAGCAGGTGTTGCCCTCTTTGGAGCAGTTTTTGCTGAGCTCTTCGCCATCTATGTTTTAGTAGAGGACAAGCAAGTACTTGGAGCCGTCCTCTTCTTCGGACTCACAATAGTCGGTCTTCTCTACTATTTCATCTTTGCAAGAAAACAGGAAGCCAGCCAATAAGGTGAACTTCTGCGAGATTGATATTTCTGTGATATTGATATTTCTGGAGGTCTTCTTCTATGACAAGGGGAAAGTACTGGAATGAAGAGATGGAGACCATGTCTCCCGATAAACTTGAGAAACTGGAGGCGGGTCTCCTTTCAGCGGAATTGGACTATATCTACGATAAGTCCCCATTTTATAGGGCAAAGTGGGAAGAGGCCGGTGTAGGGCCGAAGGACTTTACAGCAATGGAGGACCTTGCAAAGTTTCCGTTCACCACAAAAGATGATTTGAGAAAGACCCAGGAGGATGTAGGTGGACTGGGGGGACACCAGTGTTGCGATACTGACAAGTTAGTGAGAATCCAGGGCACCAGCGGCACCACGGGAAGACCCCTCTACATCGGTCTTACGGCAAACGATACAGATATCTGGAAGGAGCTTTTTGCCCGTCATGCCTGGACGGGGGGTATAAGAACAGGGGATTCCTTTATCAACCCCGCAAATTTTGCTCTCTTTGTGGGGGGGCTTTCGGAATCGGTCTCGGCAGAAGCTATGGGATTTTGCGTAATCCCGGCGCCCCTGGGAAGTACCGGCCTCGATAAGCTCTTTGAATTGATTACAGAATTTCGCCCGACCGTCCTCTTTGCCACACCTTCCGCCACGGTATTTCTTGCCGACTACGTTAGGGGCAATCTCAAGATGGAACCGGTGGACCTTGGATTCAAAAAAGGCTTTATGGCCGGAGAGGCCCTGACCGAAGA
>JAUWME010000366.1 GCA_030613285.1 Candidatus Zymogenus sp.
GAGGAGTTCTTCCGGGAATCTGATCCCTTCATCCACGTCTCCACATATGGCGGTGCGGACTTGGGGTGTCCCGTTGTACTTGAAGTCATAAACATCACAACGGAACCCGGCTTTCTTGAAAACGTCAACAAGGTCGCCGATATATTCAAGACCGAATTTGAAAAGCTAAAGGCAAAACATCCCGAAATCCTTGTTAGTTTAAGACAGCTGGGACTCTTCATGGGAATTGAGATGGTAAACGAGCACTGCGGAATGGTCTTGGCACTCACAGGCTACAAAAACGGCCTCCTCGCAGTCCCAGCATACAACGACAAACGGGTATGCCAACTCCTCCCACCCCTTATAACCACCGAAGACCAGGCCCACGAGATCGTTGAGTGTGTCGATAAATCCCTCGCCGACGCCAAAGTGATGCTGGGGTTGTAGGAAATTGTTGTATTTACAAATAAATTTGAATCAACCATTTTTTTAATTTTTTAAGGAAAATATTTTATGAGTCATCTAAAAATTGACAAAGACCTCCTCAAAAGATTTGAGAAGGGCCTTGACCCAAGAAACCCCGAAGGAAACGAAGTTCCCACCACGGTTCTCGGCTACGGCGAAATGTCCACAGTCTTTTCCATCGGGGAAGAGGGGCAAAGAGATTTCGCCTACAAGAGAATGCCCATCTTCAACAATATGGATGAGGCCGACAAATATATTACCATGTACAACGAGTACAACGAATTTCTAAACAAGACAATCGGGATAACTGTCCCTCCCTTCGATGCAGAAATAATCGAAAATGACGATGGACGTCTTGTAATGTTCGGCGTCCAAAAGATACTCGATCCCGCCTCTATTGGACATAAGGTCATTCATGCGATTTCCGATGATGAAATTATGTTGATGGTAAAACTCATCCTCAGAGAGCTGAAGAAGATATGGGATTATAACAAAAAGAAAACGGAATTTGAGATAGGCATTGACGGTCAGATTTCAAATTGGTCTGTTGTTGGATATGACTCCAAGAAGCCGAAGATTACAGAAAAGACAAAATTCGATTATCTCGACACCACAACCCCATTCATCCGGAAAGAGGGCGTAGAGCAGTTAGACCCTGAGCTTCTCCTTCGGGCAGCGCCATCGTTTCTGGTATGGCTTATCCGGTGGCTTTTTCTTGAAGACGTAATGACCCGCTACTACGACTTTCATCTGGTGGCAGTGGACATCATCGCCAATTTTTACAAAGAGCAGCGGAAGGATTTAATCCCGGCTCTCATTGATGTGGCCAACGACTTTTTTGCAACCGAGGCAAAGGATCTCAACATTAAGCCCATTACCAGGAAAATAGTTGACAGCTACTATAAAGAAGATGCGATGATTTGGAGGTTGTGGATGTTCTTCAGAAAGGTCGATAGATTCATCAAAACAAAGATTACGCGAAAGGGTTATCCCTTTATCCTCCCCGGAAAGGTCAAGAGATACTAAAAGGTATTTCACCTTTTGATACTTTGGTGAGTTATTTGGAGTTTCCATCTGATTTGCCATTTATGTCCGATTTATTGATAGGAGACTTGCTTGAATTTTTAAGAGGTACGCTATGTCCAAACGAGTAAAGACCGTCGGCGCGCCAAGCTCCGAAATTCACCCTACCGAACGGATTATTTCCGTTATCGAGGGAAAAGAGCTCGACCGGGTGCAAACCCTGTCGGTGCTTTTCGATGACAACGCCATTCAACAAGTCCTTGGTGCTCCCCCCATAAAGGACGCAACCATTTTCTTTAATCCGATTTCAAAGCTCATCTTGGACAAATGGGGAATGAAGTTAAACAGTGTTATCCAGGGGGTCATCGAAGCTATGATGTTAAAGACCGTTGAGGCCGCAGTTGAATTACATTACGATTCGACGTGGCTCTATTATGAAAAGGAGATGAAGATTTACGATTCCAAGACCCTCATCAGCGTTTGGGGAAACCGTTACGATTTTATCGACGACGGGCACGGAAATCTCTGGTATATGTACAGGGAGCCCGCCATAACCTCTCCCAAAGCCTATGATGAATGGCCATATTTTCCTGACATTGATGATTGGGCCCACGATACGTACAAGTTCTTTAAAAAGGCTTTAAAGAAATATGGGGATAAAATCTGTATCGTTGGGGAAACTCCCACGATGCTATTTGAAAGCATTCAAGACGCTATGGGTTTTAAAAACATGGCCTTTTATATCAGGAAGGACCCGGCTTTTATCAGGAAGTTTGCAGCACAGATTGAAGAGGCCGCTATGAAAACCACAATAGCGATGATGGATGCGGGATTGAAGGTAATTATGAAAGGGGATGATTTTGGTTTTAAGACCGGGCCGGTTATGAATCCAAAGGTCTTAGACGAGTTCTTCGGCCCGGCCTATACAAAGCTTTGCAAAACCGTCCACGACAGGGGCTGCAAGATACTTATCCACGCCTGCGGAGACAACACACTGATGTTCGACAATTTTATAAAGTGGGGCTTTGATGGCGGCCACGCCTTTGAAAACACATCCAACGTTGACATCCCCTACGAAAAGAAAACCCATGGCGACGTATTCACCATCATAGGAGGAGCCGGGGTTGACTATACACTGACAACCCATTCCACGCCAGAGGAGGTTGTTGAGGACATAAAGGAGATTATCAAGATTTGCGCCCCCGGAGGCAGGTTCCTGCTGGCGCCGGTTCACAGCCACCCGGAGATGGATATGTCCAAAGTGAAGATAATGTTGGAGACTGCCTGGGAATACGGAAAATATCCTATTAATCTATAACTATTGATTTGAATGCCAGTGAGATATCGTTTCTTTGACCTGACAACAAGTTTTTTTTACATTTCGGGGTGGGCACTTCGCCCACCCCTTTTTATAACCATTTCAAACAGTGATTTCTCACTTTTTTCTCGATTTTTTATATTACATTTTTTAAAATAAAGATGTATACTGTTCAAAATTTCTTTTTACAAAACTATTACAAAACTATTTCAAGGTGGAATACCATGAGAAGAAAATCAATTTTACCAGTAGTAATCGCTTTAGTATCAATCATCACACTTTTTGTTGCAGGCACGGCAGCCAGCGAAGAGCTCAAAGTCGTCACCATCAACGTATGGTCGGGTCTTGACTACAATGGCACCATAAAGATGGGGAGATACGAAACGAAAGAGGTAAGAATAAACAGGTACCAGCTTCTGGTCAATGAGCTTCGCGAGCTCGACCCGGATGTAATTTGCATCAACGAGGCGAACCCCCTCCCCCGCTTCGCCAGAAAACTGGCCCGTGACCTCAAGATGGATTACATCTCCTATATTAATATGGGCGGGATACATATCGGTGTTGTGGGAATCCCCGTAAACTTTCGGCACGG
>JAUWME010000178.1 GCA_030613285.1 Candidatus Zymogenus sp.
ATTTTAAGTGGATAGTTAATTATGGATGAGTGCTTGAAGTGCGATTTCTCTTTTCTTCGGGACGTACTAAAAATTATTACAAAAGTTCTCTTAATCAGATATTTTGGTCTCCCCTCTGATAAATTTCCAGGAGCCCCCTTATCTTTTTACTGGATAGACGACAACCTTTCTCCTCTGGCCTTCCCCCCGACTTTCTGTTCTTAGCTCCCTGTCCGGCTTTAACGCAATGTGAAAGAGTCTCCTTTCCACAGAGCCCATTGGCTCTGCGGCCAACGGTTTTTTTAGCCTTTTTACTTTTTTACCGAGTGTTATGGCCATTTTCTTAATGGATTGTTCACGACGACCACGGTATCCCTCGCTGTCAAGAAAGATTCGCACCCCACCTTCATGTATCCTCTGAATGTATCGATTTACAATGTATTGGAGGGCGTCCAGGGTTTGCCCTCGCCTCCCAATGACCAACCCTTCCGATTCACCCTTGATATTGAGAAGCAATCCTTCCTCGTTTTCGATTCCCGCAACATCAACATTTATCCCCATTCGATTGAATATTTCCGACAAGAAATCTATGGAATCGCTCAAAACACTTGCAGAGTTGGTTTCCCAAGCCCTGATCTTCATCTTTTTTTTCCCAAGTATTCCAAGAATTCCTGTCTTTCCCAATTCAATAACCCGATACTCTATGCGGTTTCGTTCTACACCAAGTTGAATCGCAGCAGTTTTTAAGGCCATCTCAAGATCATTTTCTTCAACGACTATTCCGACATTCTCATTTTGTTTAAGAGAATATTTAGAAACCATAAAATAACCTTAATCCTTTGTAATTTTGTTGGTCACAAGCTGCTGGGCAATCGACAAAATGTTACTGATAAAAAAGTAGAGCACCAAGCCAGACGGGAGATTGAGGAAAATGACTGTAAAAACAATGGGCATCATGAGCATCACCTTTTGCTGGGTGGGGTCGGCACTGGTGGGGGTTAGCTTTTGCTGGAGGAAATAGGAAAGCCCCATAACGATGGGCGTTACATAGTAGGGATCCATCTCCGAGAGGTCCTGAATCCACAACATGAAGGGGGCGTGCCTGAGGTCGATTGCCACGTAAAGGGCCTTGTAAAGGGCGATAAATATCGGAAGCTGAAGAAATAGAGGCAGGCAACCCCCCAGCGGATTTATCTTGTGAGTCTGATAGAGATTCATAACCTCCTTGTTCATCTTCTCCTTGTCGTCTTTGTACTTCTCGCGAATCTCCTTCATCAATGGTTGTATCTTCTGCATATCCTTCATGGATTTCATCGACTTGTGAGTAATGGGGTACAACAGAAGCCTTACGACAATAGTAAGGAGTATTATCGCAACACCGTAATTCTTAAATATCAGAAAGAAGAATTTTAGTAGCTTTACAAGGGGAATGGAAAGAAAGGCGAAAAAGCCGTAATCGATGGCATCGCTTAATGAATGGCCGACTTTGTCCATCGGTTTGGCATCCTTGGGGCCGAGATACAATCCCATGTCCCCTTCGAAGGATTCACCGGCGGCAAGGGAGAAATCACCGACTCGATAGACACCTTCGATCAATTCCGTCTCCAGCCTAATTGCTTCGGTCTCTCTGCCCGGCATATCCTTTACCAGAAGGGCAAGTAGAAAATATTTTGAGTCGAAACCGAACCAAGATATATCACCCTTGACATCTACCTCCTCGCCGGTTTTCACTTTTGCAACAACTTCCCTCTCCACATCATCGTTGGCAAAAACAAGAAAACTTGCTGGAAATTGGTATCCTCTAAAAAGACTGAAAGAACTTTTCTCTTCTACCTTTACAAATTCAAAAAGGGAGACATTTAAATCCCCTTTGATTTTTTGCTCAGTGAGATTATATATTTTGAAATCGAGATCCACACCATAATCTTCTGTATTAAAGGTGTATATCTTTTCTACCCTGAAGTTTTCTCCCTCCCAGACAAAAACAACGCTCTTCTCCTCGTCGCCCGCTTCAAGCTTTAATTCATCCGCAGCATCTGTGTAGTAAACAATGTCCTCGTTGAATTTCTCCAAGTTAGTATCAAAGGCGATCTTTGGGGAAAGACCTTTTACGTCTTTGAGAATAAGATCGACTGGAGGGGATTTCTCCTCGATTGTTTCTGCGTAATCCTTAAGAAGAAACGAGTCGATTCTCCCCCCCTCGGTGGTCAATTTTGCCACGTATTTCGGGGTAGTAATTTCAATTACCCTGCCCTCTTCCTCAATTGTAGTGGCAGGTTTTTTCTCGGTAGGTTTGGATTTAGTGGTTTCTTCAATTGTCTCTTCGGGGGTGGTTTCCTCAACCTTTGCCGAGTCATCCTTTACTACTTCTTCTGTTGTAGTTTTTTCTGTGGGTGCTGGCATAACCTGTGGCTTAACCATAAATTTTTGCCAAACGATAAGTATGAGAAAGGAGAGGACGATGGCCAAAAGTGTTTTCTTATCCATGAGTGGGTCTCCAGTTTTCGTCGATTAAATAACTAATATCAGTGCTTCTAATTTGCTTTTTATTATTGTTTTTTTAAAATTATATATTTCAATTTTCAATGTCTGCTTTGCTCTTTTTTGCCGATGACACTTCCTGTCCCATTTTTGATATATTAGATAACCGCTTGGCACCGTAAAGCAAATCATCCATAAAGCTCTTTAGAGTGAGGACCGATGGCGTCTTTGTTACAATGATCAAGAGATCGGATGAGGGAGGAAATGCATTTTTGTTTTGTCGAAATACTTCCCTGATTAATCTCTTTATCCTGTTTCTTACGTGGGCCTTCCCGATCTTTCTGCCGACCCTGATGCCGATTCTGGTGATGTCCAGATCGTTTGGAAGGCGGATTAGCGTAAATGGGCCCCGGGACATCTTTGTGGTTTCTCTTCTGAGGGCCCTGAACCTTTCGAAATCACTCTTTTTTCTAATCCTCTCATTCTTTGAAAATGTCTTTCTTTCCACCGAGTTCTCTGTAGGTTATTTTAGCAAAAAATTTTGTTTGATTACTTTGTATTCAGCTCCACTGTGTTAACGACTGCTAATGTATATATGCGCAAGATATGCACTTAATAACCAACCCCTCCTTAATAAAATGAGGCAGTGGAGCGTAAAATACACTACATAAAATAAGGATGATAGGTTGAACATGAGAATACGTGAAAGAATAAGGTTCGATTTTGATCGAAGTTTGACTTGTTCTAAAAGATGTCCTCACAGAAATTTTTTAAAAAAATGAAAAAGGTAAAAGGCAAAAAGAGCAAAAGCAAAAGGCAAAATATATCTTTCCAAATACATCCGCTCTACTTCCTAATAACTCCCAACTCTAAAAATAAAAACACCAGCCTCCATTTACAACAACCCTCAGTAACCCCTAAAATATCCCAACCCCCTTCCCAAAATATCCCAGTAGCCCCTAAAATATACCGGCAACCCACGATATGAGTTAGGCGGAGAGTTTCTTTCTGCCCTTTGCCCTTCTTCTTTTGATAACATTTTTTCCGCCGGGACTGCTCATTCTCTTTAAGAAACCGTGATTTCTTTTCCTTTTTTTATTACTTGGCTGAAACGTCCTTTTCATGAGTTTCTATCTCCCCTTATTATCATTATTTTAAATTACAACCCTCAAACTTGACATTAAATCATGAAGAGATGTGATTGTCAAGCAGAATGGTGGGAAGTTTTGGAAAAATGTTTGAGAATTGCGAAAATTTAGTGGTGGAAGTATAATACTGCTGGTTAATAGACTCAAATGAGAGAAGCCAAATAAGGAAAGATATTTTAGGGCAGCAGCTATTTTTGCAGATAAATTATTATTATAGAAAAGATTTGTTCTCGAATTTTGAGGCAATAAGAAAAATTGAAGGGAGAGGTATCTACCTATTACCCGAAAGAACAAGTCCGGAGTATTAAATCGGCGATGGGCAGTGGACAGTGGAAGGGGTTTTAGAGGAATTATTAGAGTAGATTTTCTTTAACGTATTTGACGCCGTTTTTAAAGAGGATCAGACCTCCCCCGACAATATCCTCTGTAGAAGCCCCTGAAATTTCGCCATCTTGCCCCTTTTGAGTTTCAACTCTTGTCCAGCGCGGATGCTGGGTAAAAAGTATATGTCCCTCAGGGTGGGGCATCAGGGCCATCAGGCGTCCCGATTCATCGGATATTCCTGCGATTGATCGAAACGAGCCGTTGGGATTTTTGGGGTATTCCATCGTAGGATTGTATTTATCATCGGTGTATCTGCAGGTTACGAGGTTTTTATTGTCCAATTCGTCAAGGATTTTCTCATCCGCAACAAATTTCCCCTCGCCGTGCCTCACCGGCAGATAGAGTGTTTTTACCCCCTTCGTAAAAACTGATGGTGATTTTTCGTTGACCTTGAGGTATATCCACCTGTCCTCGTATCGGCCGGAGTCGTTGTGGGTAATTGTTGCTGACTGGGTGTTATAGGTGCCCCCGATTGCCGGAAGGAGCCCTGTTTTTACCATCAGCTGAAAGCCGTTGCAAATTCCGATTATCAGCTTTTTATCGGATACGAATTTCAGGATCGAATCGATGAGCCTTTCATCTGTTCCTTCGATCTTTGAAAATTTCAACCTGTTTGCCATTGCCTTTGCGGCGCCGAGATCATCGCCGTCCAAAAAACCGCCGGCCAGGGCAAGGATGTGGTAATCGTCCAACTTCACCTCACCGTAGATGATTCTGCTTATGTGGACGATGTCTGAGACCTCAGCCCCTGCAAGTTTGAAGGCGTAGGCCGTTTCCCTCTCGCAGTTAGTCCCGTTTCCAGCTATTGTTATTACTTTTACTTTGTTTTTCATTTATAATGCTAAATTTAACTTAAATTGGTTTGCTCGTTTTGTTTTTCAGGTTTTTAATGTCGTGCTAAAAATCCAAAGGTTTTTGCCACGCATCTTTCAGCTTTTCTGTCTCAATATCAATGACGACCTCTCCAGAAAGCCCGGTTATAATAATCTTTTTTTCTTCAGTTACTGTACCAATGCGGGCAAAGACGGTGCCGGCCATTGCCGACTCAAAGCGGGGTGCGTCAGCTGGTTTTATCGTTACCACAAACCTTCCCTGGGATTCGGAGAAGAGGAGGTAGTCATCCCTTGTGACGTTTTGTTTGGGAACGGGGGCAAGGTTTATCTCCATTCCAAAATCGCCGGCGAAGGCGCTTTCTGATAGTGCAGCGCCAAGCCCCGCATCCGAGACATCGTGGCACGACCTCACAAACTGAGATTGCATTGCACCGTAAAGGGCGCGATAGAGGGCGAGGTTCGCTTTCCCATCAACAACGGGGACAGAGTTTCCCACAAAGCCGTGTTGACTAAAATATTCACTTGCTCCCAATTCCTCTTTCGTAAGCCCCAGGACGTATATGAAATCGCCAGCACCTTTGACGTCCATGGTTATGCATTTGGTTATGTCGTCGATTTTCCCAAGGATTGAAAAGAGAATAGTGGGGGGGATGGATATCTTTGTGTCGCCAATCATGTAGTCGTTCTTCATGCTGTCTTTTCCCGAAATCATCGGGATGCCGTAGAGGGTGGGGATGTCAAAAAGTCCCCGGTTGGCCCTGAAGAGCTGGGCGAGTTTGTACTCCCCGTCTGGAGTCTTTTCGCTTTTTATCGGG
>JAUWME010000050.1 GCA_030613285.1 Candidatus Zymogenus sp.
CCCACCGAGGATACCAATCTTTTTTTTCATAGCAATTGACCAGATAGTAATATAGTTTTGGTTTTTTTGGGATTATTAAATTTTTTAAAGAATATATTATAATATAGAGTTATCTCCCCGTTGTCAATAGAATGATTGCTCCGAATGATTGATAAAGTGGGAAAAAGGGAGGTGTGCCTTCTTTGCCCCTTGATATGGTGATATCAATTAAAGGTTGCCAAAGACCACTATTTTATGATACATAACTACTGTGGGTAGAGTTTTTGGGGAATGCTTTTTACTTGTACTTTAAATATCGAGATGGGAGACAAAGAGAATATATAGTGGAAAAACAAAAAGATAGTTTATTGGAAAAAAGGGATCAATACCAAAAGGAACAATATCAAAGAGGACAAAAGCAAAGAGGGCAGAGGCAAAAAGAACAGGAGCAAGGGGGGAGAAGAGATTGAAATTGGATATCCCCGAAGTTTGCTACGCATCCCTAATCCCAGGACAGAGCAGAGCCATAAACGGCAAGTTCGGGGATTCAAATGTAGGACGAAACGGCGATGCGATTTACATCGACCTGAATTTGCGAATATTTGCGGTGGCAGACGGCCCCGAAAGAAATCCGTCCGCATCGTCCAATTTCCTCAGAAGGCTCAAAAAGGGCCTTGAAGATTCAACTCCAACTCAAGAGGGCCTTTGCGAGCAGAACAGCGGTGAATTTGAGGGGGCGGTTGAAATGCTTATAAAAATTGCCACCGACATCTCCTTAAATACCGATTACCACAATGCCACAACATTTTCTGCATTTGTCTTGGCTCCAAGTGAGAATGGTAAAAGTGGCTCCGATGGTGGAAAAGGGGGCGGGGTTGATGCTGCAATCCTCCACACCGGCGACAGCATGATATTTAAGATTTCAGAGAGTAGAGGAGAAATTGTGAGGCTCTCAAAGACCAACCACTTTCTCATTGGGAGGGCGCCCAGGCTTTTTCAGACAGAGAATATTGTTGTTTGTGAGCAAGATGTCATATTGCTTTGTACAGATGGCATAAACGACCTTGCCAGAAGCGGGGGTTTTTCCACGGAGAAGTTTTTGAAAGATGAGGTGGTGGGGCTTGGCCCCTCTGGGATTTTGGAGAAGATTGAGTCTCTGGCAGAGGATACAAAAATTCGTCTTGATGACATCGGTGTGGTTAGTTTTGCTGTGGGTGGCGCAATTTTCCAATCAAAACAATCAATGGGTGGGACTGAATCTGGGGTTATCCTCGAAGATGCCGGGGGTTGATTTTTAAACTCAATTTGAATGTAATAATAATAGTATTCAAATATTTTTTAAAGGAGGGAACATGTCAAGAGTTAAGAGAGTATTAAGTGTAACAATTTACAGTTTTTCTATTTCTCTGTTAATGGTATCGGTTCTTTTTCTTTTTTCCTGCGAGAAGATAGGCAAGGGCAGATCTAACTACGTTCCGATGTTCAAGGGCGGTGCTGCAAGGACCGGCTCCTATACCACAACGGGAAAATCGCCTTCGGGAAAAATCCTTTGGAAATTTAAGACCGAGAGGGATGTATATTCGTCTCCTGCGGTTTTTGACGGTGTTGTTTTCTTTGGTAGTCATGACAGAAATCTCTATGCCGTTGACGCAAAAACGGGTAAGGAGAAATGGCGTTTTAATGCGGGTCATTGGGTGTCGTCATCGCCAGCGGTTTTGGGGGGTGTTGTTTACGTTGGTTGCTGGGATGACCATCTCTACGCCGTTGAAGAAAAAACTGGGGTGGAGAAATGGCGTTTTAAAGCTGAAGGGGACATATCTTCCTCCCCTGTTGTGTCAGATGGTGTTGTATATTTTGGGAGTGTGGACGACAATCTCTATGCCGTGGACATTACAACGGGAAAAGAGAAGTGGCGTTTTAAAACAGAAAGGGACGTGAATTCATCCCCTGCAATCTTTGAAGGCGTGGTTTTTATTGGAAGCAAGGACAAATATTTATATGCTGTTGATGCCCTGACAGGGGTTGAAAAATGGCGTTTTAAGGCAAATTCGGATATTGTTTCGACCCCGGCTGTAGCGGAGGGCATGGTCTTTGTTGGCTCTGCAGATTCTCATATTTATGCCTTGGACACAAACACCGGTTCGGAGGTGTGGCGTTTTAAGACTGGGGGGTATGTCATGTCTTCCCCGGCAGTAAGTGGGGGCATGGTATATTTTGGCAGCAAAGATGACAAACTCTATGCGGTGGAATCATTGACGGGAACCGAGATATGGAGTTTTAAAGCAGAGAACGATATTCACTCGTCCCCGGTGGTGTCTAAGGATGTGGTCTATTTTGGGGGGATGGATGGCAATCTCTATGCTGTGGATGCAATGACGGGAGCAGAGAAGTGGCGTATCAAGACGGGTGCAGGGATACTTTCTTCCCCGATGATTTATAAAGGCGTTGTCTATTTTGGCAGTTACGATGATTTCCTCTACGCTATTGAGTAGGGGTTGACTGGCGTATTTTCCATCGGCAATGGGCTAAGACCGTAGACAATGGGCTTAGCCCATTGTCTATCATATTAAACGTATTTTCCCCTCAATTATATCATCCATATCTCAATCAAATCCCTAAAAGAGTACTTCTTGTTTTTGTTCAGGTACGCATTAATCGGATGAACTAAAAAAAGGATATTCAATCTCAAAAATCAATGTGGTAATATCGATGTTGCGATGTCAATGTAGCAATGTTGATGTGATGGTGGAGCAATTAGTCTTCACTTCCATCTGTTATTGACGGCGGAGTCATTGACTTGTGCGGTTTCGGGCCTGTAAGTTCCCGAAGGGGAGGGTGGGGTGGGGTGGATTTTGGTTTTGATTTGATTAATCTCACCAACAAATAGAGTCCAAGAGTCAATATGCCGAGAAAAACAAAGATTATGGCGATGACGAGGGGATAGTTGATCTTGTAGGTAATTAGCTGGGTGTTGATGTTGCCAAATCTCTTCAAGTTAAGGGCCCACGTTGCCGACTTCTTGTTCCAGTTTGTGGCGTTGGTCTCTATTATTTTCCCACGGTAGTTGACGATGAACGTGAGGGGGATGTTCTCAAAAAAATCCACATCTTTCCCATCGGGGTTTGTGGTTCGCTTCCTAACGTACATATAATTGACATTGAGGACATACTTTTTAACCAAGATGTAATCTATCATGTAAAATTCAAAGGCGTTAGACTTTGTGATTTTGATGTAGCCCGGAAGTGTCGGAATGTCCCACGACCCATTCATCAGCCTTTTCGTCCCAGTTACAATTACCCTATCCCCCTGATATTTGGTCTCGACTGCAAATTCGTTGTTTCTAAGCTCTGTCGCAATATCCTTCAGGTACGGGGCGACGGGGGTTGGGGCGTTGATCTCCAATTTGATGATCTCGGTGTCGTCTTTGTCTATTGTGATTTCATAAACCACCTCAATGCATCCTGCGAGAGTAACCAGAAATGAAATGAGGAGAATTATTAATGCGGTTTTGTTTCTTTTAACCAAGATAGAATTGGCCCCAAAAAGCTAAAAAGTAAACACGTCCTTAATCAATAATAGTACCTTAAGAGGGTTGTGTCAAGGGTCTCAATCGCCATAGGCGACGACGATAGTTATTTCTTTGGGGGGATCGCCCTTGACAAAATTCGAGATTCAGCTATCCTCAATTATATCATCCATATCTCAAATAAATTCAAAAAAACTTCTCCCTTTTGTTAAGGTACTCAATAATTGGATGAACCCCTTTGGATTGTTTCGCTATTGAAAATTGTATTTCGGGTTTTTTGGATCGAAATCGAGGTCGGTCAACCCAACGTTTGTTTTGAGATTCCTGTATTTATATTCCTCCCACATTTTGCCGTCTGGGCCGTACGATTTGTAATAGATGGGGAGGAAACTGCTCTCGTCAATTCCAAAGATGGAGACGGGGGCGTAATAGGGATACTCTTCGCCATGAGGGAGTTTAATCCTTATGAGCCTTGCAGTTTTACCAAAAATCACTTTTGTTCCGATGTCTTCGATAATCAAATTATCTTCTGGATGGGCTTTGGCATAAGAGATACTTTTTTCGACAGTGTTCATCATATATATTAGAGAAGATTTGTTTATAGGGTGCCGATTGCTTTTCTTGGCCAGTCCGGAGCCGGGTTTGGTGTTTATCACGATTCCATCAAGCATCCCACCCATGTGTGCCATTAGCTTGTCATCATTCCATCCTTCCCGATAGATTCCCTCTTGACCGTGGTTTACATCTCCTGTAGTAAGGAGATAGACAGAGTTTGGTCGCTTGAATTTGTAGAGCATCACCTCTTCCGGGAGGAGCTTTCCTCCAATTCGCTGTCTCTGGTAAACTACGACGGTGTAATCGTTTACGTTCTTCATCACATTGATACATTTGTTGAGGATCTCCATCGGCTTTAAGGCCTCTTCAGGATGGGAAGGGAGGGGTGGCATCAGGGTAAGGAGGAGTATTGAAAGCAATACAACGAGATTAGAACGTTTCATAAGGTGGGTATCCTTTCGGTTAGGTTATTAATACGAATAGGTTTTGTATGAAATGAGGTATCTATATTGTGAAGTGTCCTGCCAATTGTCTTGAAGCCTTAACTGCTTTCCGAATATTAAATAAACACATTTTTTCCCGCGTCCTAAACAAGGGGCTTAAGCCCCTTGTTCATTGCCTATTGAGCTGCTGCACTATTGCTGTTCAGGTACGCATTAATCGGATGGCCCTGTTTCGAAATTATTCCCTTGGGAATGCAATCAGGATGTCAGTGCCTTCATCTTTATTACTTTCAATCTCAACAATTCCGCCGTGGACTTCGACAATCTGCTTGACTGTGGAGAGCCCAAGCCCCGTACCTCCTTCCTTGGTAGAGAAGAAAGGGTCAAAGATCATCGATTTGACATTTTCATCTATTCCAGTTCCTGTGTCTGTGATGGTAATCACCAAAAGGCTCTCGTGTGCGTGATTACTAACTCCGACATTTACCTTAATCGTGCCGCCGTTGGGCATGGCATCGGCTGAATTAAGAAAAATGTTCCAGAAGACCTGTTTCAATTGTTGGAAGTCTCCGTTCATGTTGGTATCGCCGGAAAAAATGGTTTCAATCTGTATCTTGCTTTCCCCCTTTGGTGTGTTTTTGAAGACGGCGATTGTCTCATCGATAACATTTGTGATATTCAAGCGCTCTTTTTTTATGTCGATTGGTTTTGCGTACATCAAAAAATCGGTGATGAGGTGATTCAGGCGGTCGATTTCCTGCAGTACAATTTCCATGAGATTTATGTTTTTTCCTTCAAAAGAGATATCACTTTTAAGGATTTGTATAGATCCACTCATGGCGGCCAGCGGGTTTCTAATTTCATGGGCGAGGTTTGCAGCGAGTTTGCCAAGGGTAGCAAGTCTGTCAGAATTTCTTACTTCTTCTTCCATCTTTGTTACGCGTGTTATGTCTTGAAAGAGGACTATCTTACCTGTTATTCTGCCCTGGACGCTTTTTAACGGGGAGACAGAAAAACCGAGAATATACTTCCGATTATCTTTAGTTTCATATTTCATTGTCCATCGGTTTATATTATTTTGATAGTGTGTCTTTACGATCTCCTCAATTTTGGGCAGGATACCCGAAAGTAGATTATCAATCGGTTTCAGGTAGACTTCTTCCAGTGTTATTCCCGTAATAATTTCAGCTTGGCGGTTAATTGAGATGATTTCATCATTTGTATTAATTGTGATGACCCCAGTTTGGATATTATGGATTATATCGTTATTTAGTATCTTCAACTCCTCATAATCGATTTCCTTAGCTATGAGTTGTTCCCCGGCCTTCCTGAGCTGTTCGGCAAGGTATCCAGAAAGGAACGCCGAGAGATAGAATGCTACGACATTAATAAAGATATTATAGAAAATGTCGCTTTCTTGATAAAAGAGTTTAGAATTGCTGAAATAGGAAATACTGGATGGAATTATTTCGTAATAGCCTAACTCCACAAGAACGCCGTAGAGTATTCCAGAGAAAGATGCTGTAAGAAATCCTCCGGGCCTGTAAAGGATAATGCTTGCGCTGATGATGATTAAGATATAGAGGAATGTAAAGATACTCTCAATGCCTCCTGTGATAAATATCAGGGCGGTGACAATGACAATATCCATAAAAAATTGGACATATGCGAAGGTTTTAAAACCTCTGAGTATCCTTATGAGGATGATATATATCGCTGTTAGAAAATATGTAAATCCGATTAGGATATAAAGAAGTTTTAGGTCCGGGACGAGCTGGGAGCCTTTCTGGGAAATTTGCAGGACTATGGAGGTCCAGAGGAGGACGGAAATGAGCACCACGCGAAAAAACATTAATCTTTCAATGTATTTTCGTAAATCTCCACCAATTCTTTTTCTTTTCTTGGCTACCATGGTTAGGAAAAAAGCAAATGGTTGGTACAATTACAAACAGTGTGATGTCGATGAAAGTATTGTACTAAACTGTTTATGGATAATTTTGGGGTTCTGATTATCCCCCCATTGCAGCGGCCATATCGAAAATTGGAAGATATAGGGCAATGACCATTCCGCCAACTACGACTCCGAGAAAAACCATAAGTGCCGGTTCCAAAAGAGAGGTGAGTGCCGTCACAGCAAGGTCGACCTCGTCGTCATAAAAATCTGCAATTTTATTGAGCATGGCATCCATGTTACCTGTAGCTTCTCCCACCGCAACCATTTGAACCACCATGGGCGGGAAGACCTTGCTCTGGCTCATGGGCTCAGCAATAGTCTTTCCTTCGCTGATACCGGTTCTTGTATTCATAACCTCGATTTCCACCGTCTTGTTTCCGGCGGTCTTTGCAGTAATCTCAAGGGCATCCATAATAGGCACACCACTGGATATCATTGTGCCTAATGTCCTTGTGAAACGGGCCACGGCGACTTTTTTGAGGAGGGGGCCAAAGATTGGTACTTTGAGTACAAGATCATCTACTATTCTGCAGCCCACATCGGTTCGATAAAAATAGGTGAAGGATATCACAAAGATAATAATCCCAATTACGGCTATGTAAAGCTGTGTTTTGACAAAGATACTCAAATTCACAAGGATTTGTGTGGGCATGGGGAGCGCAACTCCTGCGCCTGCGAACATATCTTGAAACATTGGTACAACAAAGACCATAAGGATTCCAGTAATAACTATGGCCACGGTCACGATGGTTCCGGGATAAACAAGGGCTCCTTTTACTTGTGACTTTAATGCTTCGGCTTTTTCGATATAAGCCGCAAGGCGGTCTAAAATAGTATCAAGAATACCACCGACCTCGCCGGCGGCAACAAGGTTTACGTAGAGGACGTCGAATACTCTGGGGTGTTTGCCAAGGGCATCTGCAAAGGTTGCTCCACTTTCTACATCTTCCTTAACAGCTATGATAATGTTTTTAAAGAGCTTCTTTTCCTGCTGGCTTCCTAATATATCAAGACACTGGACAAGGGGGAGACCCGCATCAATCATGGTGGCAAACTGACGTGTAAAAATGACAAGGTCTTTCTTGTTGGGTTTTGGTTCTAAAAAGTCCAGGGAAATATTTATGTCCATTGACCCACCCTTCTTTTCCGAAAGGGAGCTTGGAATAATATTTCTCTGTTTCAAAAGAGCTGTTGCTGCTGCCTGATTTGCGGCCTCTATTTCGCCGCTTTTTGACGCTCCTGTATTATCCTTTCCTGACCATTTAAAAGTTGCCATTTTTAACCTCCCCTGAATATTCCTATTGAAAACGACGGTATCATTTTAGTAATAAGTAGTTTCTATCATCAGTAACTCTATGAAAATATCTAAAAGCTGCAATATACAATTTGTGCTTGAAAGCAATTTGAAGGTCGCTGGTTGCTATCTAAATTGGTTGAAGTAAAAACCAATAACTGAATTTTACCGGTGGTGGAGTTCACTTACCCTTTATTTATTGATTCAAACTTTCTATCAAATGCTAATTTACATTATCCTTCATCAACTCGGTTTTACTTAAAGGGGTTACTTTTTCTATTGGGGCACTGTCCCCCCTCCACCTCTTTGTGCTTGAGGCTGTGAGGGTTTCCCGACATTTGTAGTAGCAGTGGTGCCTCTTGCGATCATATTCCTCAACTCTTCGGGATCGGAACTCCTTCCCATTGCCACGTCGAGAGTTAATAACCCCTTTGTATAAAGGGTGTAGAGAGATTGGTTCATCGTCTGCATCCCAAATTTTGCTTGGCCCACCTGCATAATAGAATATATTTGATGTACTTTGTCTTCTCTTATGAGGTTTTTGATGGCAGGATTACTTATCATAACTTCAAGGCCAAGTACCCTCCCTTTGCCTCCCGCTTTGGGGATTAACTGTTGGGAGAGTACGCCCTCCAGCACAAAGGATATCTGCGCACGTACCTGTGATTGCTGGTAAGGTGGAAAAACGTCGATTATCCTGTTTATGGTCTGGACGGCTGAATTGGTATGGAGCGTTCCAAAAACAAGATGTCCTGTTTCGGCGGTGGTTAGGGCCGCTTCTATGGTTTCCAGATCCCTCATCTCACCGATGAGGACGATATCGGGGTCCTGTCTTAGAATATATTTAAGGGCAACTTTGAAACCAGCTGTATCCGCCCCAACTTCTCGCTGGTTGACAATACACCCCTTGTGAGGATGAAGGTATTCGATGGGGTCTTCAATGGTAATGATATGTTCATGTCTCTCCTCGTTGATCTTGTTGATCATCGACGCCAGTGTAGTCGATTTGCCCGATCCTGTTGGGCCCGTCACAAGAACTAAACCTCTTGGTCTTTTTGATATTTCCTCAATAATGGGGGGAAGCCCCAATTCTTGGAAAGTCATAAATTTGTACGGTATTATCCTGAAGGCAGCGGCCACAGCCCCCCTTTGGACAAAGACATTTGCCCGGAAACGAGAAAGACCCTTTACGCCAAATGAGAAGTCGAGCTCATTATTTTCTTCAAACTTATGTTTTTGAGCATCGGTGAGGATGCTGTAGCAAAGTTTCTTTGTATCTGTGCCGGAGAGGGGATCCATGGAAAGAGGAACGAGCTTTCCGTCGATTCTTATTTGTGGTGGTGTACCTGTGGTTATATGAAGATCCGTAGCTCCTTTTTCTACCATTATTTTCAGGAGTTGATGAAGACTCGCCATAAGTAAATCCTTTTTATATTATTAGTAAAAATCTGACGTTATTAGACAGGCTTTAATCCGACGCGGAGCCTCTGACTACTTCCTCGATGGTGGTAACTCCCTCCTTGATTTTCTTAATACCGGCTTGTCGTAAAGTAACCATACCGTGACGCATAGCTTCTCGTTTTAACTCAATGGTTGATGCGCCATTTAAGATCATTTCCTTGAGTTCATCGTTCAGCCTCATTACTTCATAGAGGGCAATTCTGCCTTTATATCCTGTATTTGCACAAACTGAACACCCCTTTCCCTTATACACCACAACATCTCCCGCTTCTTCCGGAGAAACACCGATATCGATCAAGGCCTGAGGGGGTAATTTGTTCTCCTCCTTACACTCCCCACATATTTTTCTTGCGAGCCTTTGGGCCACAATGGCGGTTAGTGATGAAGTTACAAGGAAGGGCTCGACACCCATGTTTAGCAATCGGTTTACAGTGGATGGGGC
>JAUWME010000068.1 GCA_030613285.1 Candidatus Zymogenus sp.
CCTTCGGAAGGGCCATCGTCTCCCTTGCCCAAGATAGGGATGCCCAAGTCGTCCTTCATCTTAATCAAGTTAACTTCCTTGACGAATAAAGTGGAGCATTGGACTGCGGTTTTAATTGCGTTATGATTAGTACGGGCCATATGTCCCTAAAAGAAAACATCGATTTCACAAAAAGTGCCGTCGAGATTGCGGGGATTTATAACGCTGCGGTGGAAGGAAAGCTGGGGAAACTCGGAGGGAGAGAGGACGCCGAAGAGACATCCCAACAAAGGACAGATCCCAAAGAGGCTATAAAGTTCGTCAAGGAGACGGGAATAGATGTCTTTGTCCCTTCCATCGGAACTGTATATGGCGTCCACGAGAAAAAACCGAAGCTCGATTTAGACCTCCTCTCAAAACTTGATGAGGGCCTAAAAATCGGGATGGTCATCCACGGAGCCTCTGGCCTGACTGAGAGAAACTACAGGGATTTGATCGAGCGGGGCGCTGTGAAGATCAATGTCTCCACGGCTATGCGAACCTCATATTTGAAAAATATCAAGAAAGCCCTTGCCAAAGCACCCGAATCCACCCTTCCCTATGAAATCACAGCGCAAGCAAGGGGTGATATAAAGAAAATCGTGATGGAGCTTATGCGTCTCTTTAAGGGGCAGTGGGATTGATCTAATAAACACCAAACCCTGCCGACTTGTAGGGGTGGTCTGCCAAGTAAAAATCAAGAAAGTAATAGAAAATAGTCATTGCGAGGAGAAAGCCCAACCTGTGGTCGGGCGAACGACGTGGCAATCTTTTTATTGTAAAAAAAATGAAAATGAGAGACGAAATTGCCATGCCCCCGGTGGTCGCCATTGGATGACTAATTAGGGGAGATCAATCGCAGTCTTTGATGAAACCAAGCCCCAAACCCCGAACTGTATTCCATTTTGATTTTACTTTTTAGAATAAACGGTAACAATCCATCAAGTTGATTACAATCTACTCTTGTTTATTCACTGTGATATTAAAGAGCTTCCTCGACACATTCCCATCCACGTCCTCAATATAAATCTCAGTTCTGTGGTTTCCAACCGGGAACTCGGCGTTGGGGACATCAACCTTGTTGCCCTTGATGTAGTCTTTTACCTTACTTGTAATGTTTATCGTTATCATCTTAAGGTAATTCACCTTCAGGGTCTTCATATTGACATTAGCGCCGCCTGCTTTTTTTGTAATCTCAACGTAAAGTCTAAACGGGCCGATCAAAATTGAACCGTTCTCAGGGCTTTTGATTTTTATGGTGGGGCCGTCATCTACCTCTTCAAAAATTCCCCTGGCGTTGTCCAAACCCGCCTGCCCCTCGGTAACGAGGAGAACAGTGTCCCCTCCGGTTACAACGCTGGGAGCGGTCAAAATGAAAAGCGGCACAACGATTATCAATGCTCTTAAAAAAAATCTTGAAATTAAACTTTTTTTGTTCATCTTTTTATCCCCCTTAATTTCTATTTGACAAATTTTTTAATTCGCAAATTGTCACCACACACATATAATATACTTTAAAAAGAATCAAAGTCAACACCGACAACCTTTCCACCCAAAAAAATATCTAATATTCACCAAATTCCCTTTTTCCAAGGGAGCGACAGTATGATTTTATTTTAGCCTGGATTCCCGCTTCCGCGGGAATGACAAATGCTGTCATTCTCAGCTTGACTGGGAATCCAGTTTGATATTTACTGGATTCCCGCTTACGCGGGAATGACAGATATAATCAATCACTCTAAATCCCCCATAATCACAAACGGTGCCCAATAAAAAGGGTGGGAAAATCTCTCGACTGATTTCAGCGACAACTGGGCGTTTCTCACAGCCGTAGGTTTATCCATCCCGCTTTTTAGGTTTTCGTAGAACTTAACCATGAAAAACGACGTGGAGCTGTCTGCCACCTCCCAAAGCGTCACAACAAGCGACGGCGTCCCAGCATAAAAGAACCCCCGGGAAAGCCCGATAAGCTCGTCGCCGATCATCACCTTGGAGAGTCCCGTCTCGCAGGCCGAAAGCACAACGAGGGATGCATTTTCGAGATTAAGCCCGAAGAGCTCGTGAACCATGAGCAGACCATCGTTTGAATCGTCCTCGGCAAGATAGAGGGCGGAAGAGAGGGGGTCTTCCCCCTTGAACTTTCCATGACACGCAAGGTGGATCACCCGATAATCTGAAAACCTCTCTTTGCCCAAAGTCTCGGTGGCCCCGTTTCTGACGTACGTATCCACGTCCTTCATAACCTCGTTTATCTCTTCCACTTCTTTCTCGGCAAAGGGAAGCGGAGTGTGCTTCGTCTTTGGGTTTCCCAATGCCATGACTTTTCCTTGGGGACTCTTTCTCTTCTCGATGATAAACCTCAAAACACTGGCACTGGGATTTATAACGATGTTGTAACCGTCCACAAGGTATTGTTTGCCATCGTAGAGGGCAGAAAAAGGGAGGTAGTGCAGGGGGCCGTGGGGGATTATAATCAATTTTTCCTCTTCAATATCGTCCAATGCATCCGCCAACAAAAGCCTGTACAACTTCTTCGATTTCCCCTGAAAGTCCTTGTGATCCAACGTGGTAAGGGAATCTCTCAGCTCTTTTACTTTTTCAAGCAGATCGTCCTTATTGATTTTTATGGTTGTAACAGTGAGGTCTGACTTTGTGACCGAAAAAAGGAGGAGCTTGTGCTCAGGGGATGTGTAGAATTCCAAAATCCGTGTCCCTTCGGGGATGAGCTCTTGAACCTCTTTTAAGGTCATCGGGTTTACAGAAACCAAAGAAGCAAGCTCCGGATTTCTTGCCTGCATCTCATTTATCAACGCCTCGTATTCATTTTTGACATCAGTTATCTTTCTCGTTGTAATTTCCCCGGAAGAACCGCCATCGGTCTCGTTGCTGTCGAGGAGCTCCTCAGCATCATCGCCTGAAAGTTTCGCCAACATCTCTCTCAAGTCCTTCTCCTGCTTGATCAGTTTGTTATCCGACTGCCTGCCAACATTAACACTCCTCGTTCCCAGCATATCAAGAAATGACCTTGAGCGGGAACGCTCCATGTAGTCAAAGGCCTCCTCGTACCTCTTCAATTGTATCAGTGACCAGATAATATGCTCGTAGGCATCGATCTTCCCTTTGACGTAGGTAGCGCGATGGGCCTCTCCTCCAATCTCCCCCCTGACCTTCTCAATGGCGTTTATCACAATCTCAAAGTACTTCACCGCCTTTTCGTATTTCCCCAGTTTCATGTAGCTGTAGCCCAGATACCCTGTGCTTAAGCCCAAGTAATTAATGTTCTCCTCATTCTCTTGGGCCTTCTTTACGGCCTTTTTGAGATACTTTACAGCCGTTTTGTAGTCTTCCTTTCCTGCGTAGAGCAACCCCAGGATCAGGGGGTCTTTAGCGATTTCCAACGTAGGGGCGCTTTTCTTGGCTATCTTCAATGCCTTAGAATAGTAGTACGACATCTTGACCGTGTTTCCAGTCAGGTAGTATGAAAAACCGATCCCCGCCAGAGACAACCCCTCTCCCACGGGGTTATTTAGCTCTCTGTAAATCTTCAGGGTCTCGGTATATATCTTTCGGGCCTCCAAAGGGCTTTCCAAGTTGTTTTTTGAGCTTGCTATCCCAAGCAAACAATAAGCCTCACCGACCCTGTTGCCCAATTCTCTTTGTATCTTCAAAGCCTGTTCATAATATATTAGTGCGTTTTTGTGATCAGAAAGGCTGGTGTATGTCCCACCAATTCTTCTAAGTATATCAGCCTTATTACTTCTATGTTTAGTTTCGCGGGCGATGACAAGGGCATCATTAAGATGAGTAAGCGCTTTCTCATATTTGGCCATAACATTATAAACATCTGCAATAGCTAAAAGAGTTAGCATCTCAGTTTGCCTGAAACCTATCTCTCTGCTGATTTTTAGGGCACTCTCAAAACATATTATCGCTTCATTATACTTTTTTTTATCTATATGGAGGTAACCTATATACATATGGATTCTCAACACTTCTCGGTAGTCTTTCAACTCTTTAAAAGCATCAAGTGCCCTTTCAAACTCAGACATCGCATCATCGGGTTGCCCCTGTTGTTTGTGGATTGTCCCTATTCTTATCAGCGCATCGCCCATCCCCTTTTTGTCGCCCGCGCTCTCGTATAGGTCATAGGCTTTTTTGTAATTATCCAGGGCCGAATCGTATTCCGATTTTCCCAAGAACTCATTGCCCTTTTTGAAGTACACATTTGCGTCATCGGCGGCGGCTGTCAAGTCCACCGAAAGCACACCAACGATAATAAAAAATACAATCAGAGTTAGTGCTATCTTTTTCATTATAGCCTCCTATTATAAAAGTCTGCTCTAAAATATTTTTACTGGATTCCCGCTTCTGCGGGAATGACAAATTCTGTCATCCTCAGCTTGACTGGGGATCCAGAATGACATTTACTGGATTCCCGCTTCTGCGGGAATGACAGATAACTGTTCTGTCATTGCCTGCTTGATAAAGGAATCCATTATTCTGTCATCCTCAGCTTGACTGGGGATCCAGAATAAATATTCGGATTTTATTCCAGAGACCTCCTTCCACTTGTCATTTTAATACAATAACACCTTATGTAAAGAAAATATTTTCATCTTTCATCAATGTAATAAATCAACCCTTCTGTGCTACAAAGAAATCCAAAATCTCAAACTCCAAAGGCAATTTTCAACATTTTTAGTACATCAATCCTTTACTTATCTAAAAAAACGGGTTATTATTTTAATGTATCTCTTGGGTCTTATCTTCTATCCAAATAATTAGGAGGCCATTATGAAACCAAAACCGAAACGAATAACTCTTACGGTTTTAACATTTCTCTTTTTCCTTTCTACCCTCTCCTTTGCCGGAGGTTTAGAATCCTACTACAAGATGAAGAGCGTAGTGAAAAGAGACGGCACCGACACGTACGGCCAGGTCTTTAAAAAGACCACAGAGCCCAGCAAATACCTTGTCCTTGCAGGCGACGTCGCATTTCTTGCCGACATCGCAACAAAGACGGTTTACGACGTTGCCGTAAACAGCGTTGACGAAAAAGTCAGGCCGGCCAAAATAAGTATCGGGATTATTGCCCAAGTCGAGGGGGCAAATTTCCGCTCCAAAACAGAGACGGGGAGGCTCGGTTTTTCCTTTACTTCCAAGGGCAGCAGGTACGTCGTTGTTGTCGAGGGGAAATAGCTGAGCAGTCAGAACGTGTGGTAGTTGCCCATGTGTAAAACCTCATACATAAAAAAATTTAACTTGAAAATTTTTCCCTAATAGATAGAATGTTCAAAATCACTTTTTGAGATTATAAGACGACACTCAATAAAATAGTAAATGAATGGAGAATTAAATGGAAAAGATCGTATTCCCAAAGGGGTTTCTCTGGGGAGGGGCCACAGCAGCCCATCAAGTAGAGGGCGGAAACGTAAACAACGATTGGTTTATCTTTGAGCAAAAACCCGGGAAGATCTTAAACGGGGTCGTCTCCGGTGACTCCTGTGATCATTACAATCGTTTTCCCGAAGATTTCAAGCTCCTCAAAAAACTCAACCATAACGCCCACAGATTTTCCATCGAGTGGAGTCGCGTAGAGCCAGCAAAGGATTACTTTTCAACGGTGGAGATAGACCACTACAAGGAAGTAATAAAAACCTTAAAGAAGCTCAAGATCGAGCCAATGGTTACTCTTCACCACTTCACAACACCTGTGTGGATGGCCAACCTTGGCGGGTGGGAAAACCCCGATGTGGTTAATCGATTTGAGAAGTTCACAAGGGTGATAGCAGAAGCTTTGGGAAAAGACGTCAAACTATGGATTCCCATAAACGAGCCCGTAGTTTACGCCATCCTCTCATTTATGGACGGAGAGTACGCCCCCGGAAAGAAGGGTTTTTTGAGGGGATTTAAGGTCATCGGGAATATGCTAAAGGCCCACGCCCTTTCGTATCGCGCCATCAAGGAAATAAACCCCAAGGCCCAGGTGGGGTTTAACAAACACATGAGGGTCTTTGATCCATTGAGGGAGGATAACTCCTGGGACATCCGGGTTGCCGGGGCGCAGGACAAAAACTTCAACATGGATGTCCTCAATGCGCTAAATACCGGAAAATCCACAGGACAGATAAAAGTAGCCAAAAAAGACAAAGACTTGATAAAAGGCGCATTTGACTTTATGAGCCTCAACTACTACGCCAGGGATCGTATCAAGTTCGCCCCCTTCTCTCCGGGGAGACTCTTTGGCAAAGCAGTAGTCCCAGAAGGCGCAGAGACCTCCCACGAAGGCGCCACAGGCGAAAGGCCAGAGGGAGAAGTCTATCCCCACGGCATCTACCGCCTTTTAAAGACCCTCTCACAATATAAAAAGCCCCTTTACGTGGTGGAAAACGGAATTGGCACCAATAACGACAAGGCCAGACTAAAGTACGTGGCCCGGCACATTGCCGAGGTGGGAAATGCCATCAAAGACGGCATGGACGTCAGGGGTTACCTCCACTGGTCAACGTTGGACAACTTTGAGTGGGCAGAAGGTTACGATATGAGATTTGGGATGATCCATGTCGATTTTGAGACCCAGAAGCGAACTGTAAAAGAGACGGCAAAGTTTTTCTCAGACTTGGCAAAGAAAAACTGTATTGATAAGGCCCTTCTCAAAAAATATGAGGTGACTCTATAGAAAGGTATTTAAAGATATCGAGCAATAGACTCTACTTTATTATAGGATTTCTCTTTCTCATTATTGCTCTGGGAACACTCGGTTATATTGTAATTGAGGGTTGGGGATTTCTGGATGCTCTTTATATGACAATCATAACCCTGACCACAACGGGCTACAGCGAAGTGCACCCACTTGAAACGGGGGGGCGTGTCTTTACAATACTCGTTTTGACATCAGGTTTCTTCGCTACGGTTGTAGCCGTGGGTGCATTGACAAATTTTTTTTTGCAGGGGCAAATCCTCGAACTTTTTGGGAGGAGAAGAATGGCCAAAGAGATAGAAAAGCTCAAGGACCACTACATCGTCTGCGGATACGGCAGGATCGGTAAGGTTATTTCAAACGAGCTATTGTTAAACAACATCCCCTTTCTTGTCATCGATTCGTCTTACGAGAAGATCGAAATGATCGCAAGGGATGACTATATAGCCCTTCATGGGAACTCGGCGGAGGAGAGCGTGTTGTTAAGTGCCGGTATTATGAGGGCAAAGGGCCTCATCGCCTGCGTAAGCACACCGGCAGACAACGTCTACATTACGCTTACGGCAAGAGATCTAAAACCCGATATTTTTGTTATGGGTCGGGCAAACGACGAAACATCAGAGAAACGGCTAATCTCCGCCGGCGCCGATAAAGTCGTCTCCCCATACTCCATTGGTGGGAGGCGAATGGCAAACATTATCCTAAAACCAGCCGTTGTGGAGTTTTTGGACATCGCCATCGGCAGAAGAGACCTAAAGCTCGCCGTCGAAGAGATAGAGGTCTGCCGCGGGACAACCATTGAAGGCAAATCGATAATAGAGTCTGAGATAAAAAAGCGTTACGGTATCATTATTGTCGCAATCCTCAAAAAAGATGGGAAGATGCTTTTTAATCCAGACCCCACATTGCTAATCGAAGAAAAAGATGTCCTTGTAGCTCTCGGCAAATACGATGATTTGAAGAACTTGGCTCAGACCTGCAATGTAGGGAAATAAAAACATGAGAAGCAGAACCGGTCTTATAATTGGCATTATAATCTCAATTGTGGTCATCCTTATTGGAAGATTTGATATTGGCTTTATAGATTCTATAGAGAGTAAAATTTTGGACTTCAGGTTCCTTTTGCGAGGCAAAACAGACCCCGGAGGACAGGTGATCATCATCGCCATTGATGAAAAGACTCTTGACGAACTCGGTCGGTGGCCCTTTCCGAGGACATACTTCGTTGATGTTGTTAAAAACCTCAATAGTAATGGCGTAAAAGTCCTCGGTTTCGATATGATCTTCAGCGAACCCGATATATATTCGGGGATTACTACCATCGACTATATCCAGAAGGAGGCAGATAGAAAAGGGCTGGACAATCCGGAACTTACCCTAATGCTAAGAAACACCAGGAAGAAACTAAATAACGACTACCACCTCTCTAAAGAAATGCTCAACACCCCAGAGGCAATTCTCGGCTATTTTTTCCATTCAAAACGAGACGCCATATCCCACCTTTCAGATGAAAAAATAGATGAGAATGTTCAGGCCCTCGAAAAATCAAGATTCAGGCTCGTCCACTACGATTCGGAAAGGGCAAAGACCATCCCTTTTCGAGAGGCACTTTCCCCGGAGCCCAACATTCCGGAAATCGCCGGATCGGCCGACGGCTTTGGTTACTTCAATGTCTTTCCCGATAGTGACGGGACAATAAGGTGGGCATCCATGACGATGAAGTGCGAGGGCATCTTTTACCCCTCACTGACCCTCGAAATGGCAAGAGCATATCTGGACGCCTCACCTCCGGAAATATATATCTCCGATGACGGAGCCTATAAAATAGTTCTGGATGATATAGAAATCCCCACAAATTCAAAGGGAGAAATGTTGATTAACTATAGGGGAGGAGTTAAGACATT
>JAUWME010000440.1 GCA_030613285.1 Candidatus Zymogenus sp.
GTCTCCCACATTCTTTGAAAACTCTTCGAGGGTCGCCGCAATCAGAGCCTTTTTTGTCTCCTGCTTGGCAGCAATAAGCTCCTTCCTGTAGATTTCATTCGTCTCCTTAAAGAAAGTCCCCCCGATGATAATCACCGAATCAACGTTCGGGTCTTCAAGAAGGTACCTTGCCGGAAGTGTATATTGCTCAACGTTTCCCGATGCCCCCAGACCCACATCGATGGGATTTGCAACACTGGTTCCAGCACCGGGAATGATCTTTGCGATCTTTCGTTTTGTTTCATCTGAAGGGATGGCAAGGGTAAGACCCTCCCTCGCTGCACAGTCTGCGGCAGATACCGCAAGCCCCCCCGGCCCCGAAAGAATGGCTACCCTGTTTCCCAAGGGATATGGAATAAACTTTAAAGCCATAACAGCATCGACTAGCTCGTCCATCCCCTGGGCGGTAACAGCGCCCAACTGTTTTAAGGCGCCCTCCCAAAGCTCGCTTTTTCCAGAAAGCGCCCCTGTGTGGGAATGTGCCGCCCGGGCGCCAAGGTCAGTAAGCCCCGCCTTCCAGATAACCACGGGTTTTTTTGGGGTGATGGCCTTGATTGTTTCAAAAAATCTTCTCCCCTCCGGAATCCCCTCAATATACGAGATGATTATCTTCGTCTCATCATCATCCGCAAAGTGAGAAAAGAAATCCGAAGATGTAAGGTCAGCGGCATTTCCAAAGCTAATTACCTTGTTGAAAAAGAGACTCCGTCCCGCTGCCCGCAAGACGGTCATGGAGGCGAGAGAACCCGAACCGGCAACAAAGGAGATGTCTCCGGGAGTTGTTGGCATCCCCGGTAAAAATGAGATTCCAACCTTCGGGACATACACACCCTGACAGTTTGGGCCGATTAGTCTAATCCCCGCATTTCTTGCCCGCTCAACAAGGAGCCTCTGCTCTTCAACTCCCTCCTCTCCAAGCTCTGCAAGGCCGGCCGTAAAGATGACGGCGGCCCTTGTCCCTATCTCTCTTAGTTCATCGATAACATCAAAGAGATGCTTTTTTGGAACGAGGACAATCGCAAGATCGATGGGGCCGGGGATATCCCGCGCCTGCTTAAATACCTTAAGTCCATCAATCTCATCCAACCTTGGGTTTACAGGATATATCTTCCCCTTATATCCCGACGCCACAAGACCCATGAGAAAAAGCCTCCCCATCTTAAGCCCCTCAGGAACCCCCACTACCGCAATGTTTTTGGGATTGAATATCGACTCCATTAAGGGATTTGTTGTTTCCTCTTCGACATTTGTATCAATAGGGGACATTTTTACCTCCGAAATTTGACTGTATAAAATTTAGCACAATATAACTGCGATGTAAAGTTCATTGCAATATCAATTTATTGCACAAGGAAACGTGATAATGGTAATAATCCACTCTCAAGAAAAAATTGTCATCGCGGAAAAAAGCCACAAAAACCCACTCAACTTGATTGACACTGCTTGTTTTACGGTCTAAAATGGTGATCTGTACTACAGTATCAATATTTTAATTCATTTAACTGGAGGTCAAAAATGAGACGCAAAACCCTGATGATATTTCTGATCTTTCTCTTTTTATCAACCCTGATTTTATCCATCCCGGCATTTTCAGAAGAACTTAAAGTAATCACCATCAACGTCTGGTCGGGACTCGACTATGAAGGCACCCTAAAAATGGGGGAATATGAATCGAAGGAGGTAAGGAGGGGAAGGTACAACCTTCTTGTAAAGGAGATAAAGCGTCTTGATCCTGACGTGATCGCAATTAACGAGGCGAATCTTCTGCCAAAATATTCGCGAAAATTGGCAAGAGACCTCAGCATGGACCAAATCTATGCCGTGGGACTTGGGGGAATCCATTTCGGATATGTGGGAATACCCGTGAACTTCCGGGAGGGAGACGCCATCCTCGCAAAAAAAGGGCTTAAGCTAAAATCCCTTGGGAGAAAAAGGCGCTCCGGCGGCGGGATTATAAACAACTTCATGACATTTCATCTCACCGACGCCTGCCAAGTCATCGGCGGGGTGATAAAATTCGCCGGAAAAGATGTCTATATCTACAACACCCACACCCACGCCAGCCCCCCCAACTTGCCATGGTTCATGGAAAAGCTTGAGGAAGCCAAAGACGAGGGGAGACTCACCGAAGAGGGGCTGATTACCGCAAAGGAGTCGGTGGTTGAGGACTACCTGTGGCGTTTGGGCGAGATAAGAGATATCATCAGGTGGGTGAACAAAGTGACGCCAGCGGGCAAACCCGTTGTGTTGGTGGGGGATTTCAACGCGGAGATTGACACTGTCGAAATGAAGCAGGTGATAGATAATGGTTTTATAGATACCTTCACCGCCGCAAACCCCAACTTCAAGGGCTATACTTGGAACCCGGAGACAAACCTCAACATAAAAACATTTTACAACACCGAGAGCGCAAGGACACTTCGGGAGGCCGACGGCGCAAGCCCCAAGAAGATCGCAGACAAATTGGATGACTTTATCCTTAAGCGTCTCGATTTCATTTTCGTCTCTGAAAGCATCGGAAAAGACAATGTCGTTGAAAGCAGCGTCGTCTTTGACAGGGAAGAGGGGGGGCAGCCCCCATCGGCTCACTACGGCGTTATGCGCGTGATTCGGCTCAAATAGATTTTTGGAGATAGATCCTCTATGAAGTTTAAAAAATGGGTTGCC
>JAUWME010000150.1 GCA_030613285.1 Candidatus Zymogenus sp.
TAAACAGAAGTCTTTTTTTGGCGATTCCTTTTACGAGAGGGTAGTCCCAAAGGACAATTTTTTCAGTAGACTAAAAGATATAATAGGATTTTTCTTTGTTGACAGTCTTTGCAAAGATATATACAGTAGAGAGATGGGGCGTCCCGCCGTTTTCCTTCATTTATGTTAAAGATAGTTTTTCTTCACTTATTCTAAATTTTAAAGTGAGAGATAATCTGAAAATATGATAGTTCTTCAGTTCTCTCAAATTGTATATTTCTTAGGGATATTTTTTCTTGATAATCGATATCAGTGATGATTTATCCAGAAAGTTTCCTGAAACCAGTGTGATTTTATCTATCATAGTAGTACTTGTTCTCTTTTCAGACCAAATATTGTATAACCTTTTTCCGATAGAAATTTCTCAAGATACGAACCGTCATGATCGGTAATCCCTGTTGCCATAGCCCGTTTTGGCATTTTTGAAATTACATAGATTGCAGCGCCTTTTCCAGTTCACCCCTTAAAAGATCTTCAATCTCTTTTAGTCCTTTTTTAGAATCGGACTCAAACCTCATAATCAGGGCAGGCTGTGTGTTTGATGCCCTGATAAGACCCCACCCGTTTTTGAAATTCAACCTCACGCCGTCGATGTCATTAAATTCATATCTGTTTGATATATTTTCCTTGATTTTATCTATAATAATAAATTTTTTATCATCATCACAAAAAAATCTTATTTCGGGAGTATTCCACACATGAGGCAAATTGTCAATGATACCAACCAATGACGATTTTTCATCTTTTGAGCTTCTCATTATTAAGAGTTCTAAAAACCTCAATGCCGCATAAATGGCATCGTCATATCCGAAATATCTGTGCTTAAAGAAGATATGTCCGCTCATCTCGCCTGCAAGGAGCGCGCCTGTTTCTTTCATCTTCTTTTTAATAAGGGAGTGTCCCGTTTTCCACATGATAGCCTTCCCGCCTAATCTCTCTATTTCATCGTACATCACTTTGGAGCACTTGACCTCCCCGATGAACGTCGCTCCGCGGTTTTCTTTTATGATGTCTTCGGCAAAGATTGTCATCAACTGGTCGCCCCAAAGTAACCTCCCTTTACCATCTAATACACCAAGCCTGTCGGCGTCTCCATCAAACGCAAAACCTACATCGGCATTAACCCCCAGAATTTTCCCCTTCAAGGCAGTAAGATTTTCTTCGACAGTTGGATCAGGGTGATGGTTAGGAAATGTTCCATCCGGTTCACTGAAAAGTTCATACACCTCAAATCCCAGAGAACGGAAAAGGTTGGGGGCCACCAGACCGGCTGTTCCATTGCCGGAATCGATAACAACTCTGACGGGAGATTTTGATTGAAGCTTTTTTAGATGGGAAAAATGTTCAAGTATAAATACAGTGTAATCCTCAATGATGTTGTGCTTAGAAACAGCTATTTTTTGGAATTTTGATATATCCGCTTTGGTAGCAAATTCATAAAGTTTTTGTATATCTTCACCGAAGATCGTATCACGGCCAACACAAAGTTTAAACCCATTGTACTCCGGTGGATTGTGGCTGGCAGTGATCATAATACCGCCGTGGATGGGCATCGTATGAAGGGAGAAATAAAGGAGTGGTGTGGGGCACATCCCGATGTCAATAACCTTCATATCCCAATTGGAAAGACCATCAACAAAGGAATCGAACAACTCCCTTGCGCTCGTCCGAGAATCTATCCCAATGGCTACTGTTAGATTATTTTCGTTAGTTGATTCCGTCAAGAGCTTTCCGAAGGCCCACCCAATTCGCCGGGAAACATCAACAGAAATCTCTTTTCCGTAAACTCCCCGGATATCGTATTCGCGAAAGATGCTCGATATTATCATAGATATTATTCCTGTACGGATTTCTTAAGTTTATCTGCAAACAGCTTCACATTCTGGGCTCCTTTTTTCGACTGCGACCAAAGGGGCGCGATCCTTTTCCACAACAATTAGCTTTTCAAAGCCAATGGTAGCAATAAATTTTTTGGGGCTGTTAATAATCTTTGTAAATATCATCGATGCGATCAGTATTAATAAGTGATGCGCGACGTTTAATTCCGTGAGCATCGTAGTCCTTTTCCAGAAGGAATCTGGCCAGATAGGCTCCATCCTGACCTGTGACACCGACTATCAATGCAACTTTTCTGTTTGACATGATGTTGCCCCTCCTTTCAAGCGCTCATCTGAATAGTTATCGGTTATACTTATCTTCCAATCTAACAATATCATTATCGTCAAGATAACTTCCAGTCTGCACCTCAATGATTTCCAGGGGCATCTTACCCTTGTTTTCTAACCGATGGGCATTTTCCTGAGGAATGTAAATGGACTGGTTCACGTGCAATACACACTTTTGGTCACCGTTGGTTACGTTAGCCGTTCCTTGTACCACTACCCAGTGTTCTGACCTGTGGCGATGTTTCTGTAATGACAAAGCTTCACCGGGTTTTACTATGATGCTTTTGACAAGGAATTGGTCACCAAAGTAAAGTTTCTGAAAGCTTCCCCATGGGCGATACACAATTCGGTGGCTTACGGTCTCAATTCGGTTGTTTTTTGTCAATGTACCAACTATGTCCTTTACATTGCCCAAGCTCTCTTTTGCTGCCACAAGTACAGCGTCAGCAGTCTCTATCACTACACAATTATCCAATCCCAAAGCGACTACAAGGTGTCCTGTGGAGTGAATATAGCTGTTTCTGGTGTCTCTCAACATTACGTCCCCGATAGTGGCATTGCCTTCATTGTCATTCTCGGATGCCTTATGAATGGCATCCCATGATCCAAGATCACTCCAGTGTGTATCCAAGGCAATAACAGATAGGTTATCTGCTTTTTCCATAATTGCATAGTCGATGGAATCTGAGGGGCAGGAGCTAAAGGCTTCCTCGTCCAGATGGATGAAGTCCATTTCCGTTTGTGCCCGCTCAACTGCTACCTTACATGCGTTGAGTATGGCGGGGGCATAACTTTTAAGTTCCTCAAGGTACCTGCCTGCTTTGAACATGAAAATTCCGCTGTTCCAGTAATAGTCACCCGAAGCAACGAATTGCTCAGCTTTTTCAAGGTCAGGTTTTTCGATGAATTTTTTTACGACAAAAGTAACTTCGCCCTTACTGTCACCTTTCTGAATATATCCATATCCGGTCTCTGGAGTTTGTGGCACAATGCCAAAACAGACAAGACCGCCGTTGTTTGCCTCAAACATCCCACGCTCGACGGCTTTTGCAAATGCGGCTTTATCTTCAAGGACATGATCGGAGGGCATAACGAGTAAGACATCATCCTCGTCTGTCATTAGCGCTGCCACAGCTACTGCCGGAGCCGTATTTCTGCCGGCAGGTTCAAGGATTATTCGACCATTGGCGCCGAGTATCCTCAATTGCTCCGCTACCATGAACCTGTGGTCAGAGTTGCAGATTATTATTGTTTCAAGAGTTTCTTGGTCAGAAAGCCGAGTTACTGTATCCTTAAATAGAGTTCTACCGTGAGAAAGCTCCATAAACTGCTTAGGATAAAGTTTACGGGAAAGAGGCCACAGTCTCACTCCCTTTCCTCCGCACAAGATGACGGGTCTCAGCATTGCACTTCCAATTTTTTTCACAAATAAATAGTTTGGTTACTCTCATATATAATTCGCAAAGATGGTGTTGTCAAGTTTTTTGTGTTTTTATTCCACCACCATCGGGGAAATCTCAACGCATTTGTTAAGAGAGGGCGTTAAATTTACTTCGCATTTGGGATAATTATTGCTATCGGCAGGCGAGGGCGTATCACAAAAAAAACAGGCCAATGGCCCGTCATGCAAAAATATCCAACAACTAAATATATACGGCACCTCAAACATCCCATACATCACCCCACACCCACAAAAAATATCAAGCCTCCCAAAAAATATCCAATCCCTTAAACATTCCCAGTACCACTATAAGGTATTAACAGTAACCTGTTTTGCAAAATATTTCCCGTACATATCCCCCCAAAATATCCAACCCCTTAAACATTTCCAGCACCCCTGCAAAATATCGCCAGCAACCCCAGTAGCCCCAGCAACGAGAGAGATGTCAGCCAGCCCCACCCTTTTGCTTAGTCAAAATACTGGAGATACCAATGAGTTTTTTCATCAGGTCTTCCTTGGGGATTATAAACTTCACTTGAGGGTATTCTGAAACACTTTCCTTTAGCATCTTCTCGTTTTCTTTGGTGGTGGATACAATAATGACGGGGATGGCAGATGCCTGCTCGTTGTCTTTTAACCTCTCCAAAACGTCAAAACATGTCCCGTCACCCAAAAAACCGTCCATCAAGATGAGCTTTGCATTCTTCGTAATTCCATCTTTGATGAATTTCACCGCCCCCAGCGATGCTCCGTGAGACTCAACGTTGGCAATGCCGGTAAAGACTATTCTGACATCCTCGATGAATGTATTCTCAAAGTCCACGACTAAAATTGTATCTCTTCCTGGGATATGTTCTTTTGTGGAGGCTGTGGTTTCGGATGTCGGGAGGTTAGTAACATCATCAGCTACTTCCACCGGGGTTTTTTCAACAACTTTCACAGGGGTTTTCTCGACTTCGACAGTTTTGGGGAGTTCCTCTGCCTCTTTGGATGAGAAAGGATTTTCAAGGGCGGGGTTCCCAGACAGAAGCCCCCTTATCATCCCAGACACGTACGGTCTGTTAAAGGCAATCATAGCCTTGCAGAGAGGGCAGGGCTTGATAACATTACCGCCGGTAATTGCTCTTACCTGCTTGATGTCAAAGGTTCCGGTCTCTTTACAGGCACCGCAGGTGAAAACAATCTTTCCACGGCTAACTTCAATGATTACGTCCTTAAACATAGTCTATTTATACTAAATATAGAATGAAAAATCAACATCAAATTTCTTGACACAAAAAAAAAAATTTACTATATTAATGAATCATTATTTCCAAAAATAAGGACAAAAGTATGACTGCTAAAGTAGCTAATCAAAAAATAGACATCGAAATTTGTGATGATGACGCACTTATCATCGTTGACCTCCAGCCCGACTTTATGCCGGGTGGTAATCTCCCTGTAGTTGGTGGCAATGAAATAATAGAAGACATAAACGATCTTATCCCGCTCTTTAAGACCGTTGTGGGAACTCAAGACTGGCACCCTGAGGGGCACAAATCCTTTGCCAGTGCCCACGACAGCAAACAACCATACGACCTCTTTGAGGCACCGGGACTGGGTCCGGTGCTCTGGCCGGATCATTGTATCCAAGGCACATTTAGTGCCGACTTCCATCCTAATCTAAGTGTCGACGAGATAACCCTTATCCTGCGAAAGGGGATCCATCACGATATCGACAGCTACAGCGTCTTTTTGGAAAACGATAAAGAGACAGAAACCGGCCTTTCGGGATACCTAAAGTCCAGAGGGGTAAAGAGGGTCTTCATGTGCGGATTAGCGCTTGATTACTGCATCTTTTATTCAGCAATGGACGGAATCAACTTTGGCTTTGAGGTCTTTGTAATCGATAACCTGACCCGTGCGGTAGATTCTCCGCCGGGGCATCTTGAGAGGGCTCTTAGTACAATGAAAGAAATTGGGGTGAAGTTCATTGAGAAGAAAGCAATATTAGCATAATGTAGATTTTAATTTGGCATACGCCTGCATCCAAAAAGAGAAGTGGGGCCGAAAAACACCAACAATAGTTTACGGCGTGATTGTATCATTACCACCCGTTGCCCTTCTTCCCCGCCACCTGACAACAACAATAGCAATGGCAATGGTGATGAGGATATAGGCGGAGCCGATCTCAAAATAGAAGGCCCTGATGTATTGCTCGCCTGTGGCCAGGATACCCGCAACAACGGGACCGATGATAAAGCCGAGGTTTCCCCCGGTCTCCAGATAGCTTACACCCTTGCCCGGACGGTCTTTGATGGCCTCGGCTGCCAAGGATGGAAATATTGGAAATATCAGCCCCACCCCCGCACCCATTGCCCAGAAGAGGATAAGCCATATTTTTACATTGATTGTCATCACAAGCAGTGTAAGGCAAACAAGGGCAAAAAAACTGCCTACGAAAATTAGTATTTCTTCTGGGGTTTTCCCAAAAAATTCCCTCTCTGTAAGCAAGATGGTCAGAATCATCCCGCACGAAAGGGCGCCGAAGAAGAAACCGGCATAGTACCCTGGCATTTCGTTTTGCACCACGTAAAGGGGCATGATGAACTGGAGGCTCCCCCAGACAAACTGGAGAA
>JAUWME010000270.1 GCA_030613285.1 Candidatus Zymogenus sp.
AGAGGAAGTCTTTTTGAATTGAAATATTGCTTGCTGAAAGGGAAGTGTTGAAGTAGAGCCTGCCTTTTTGAAGGAAAATATTGCAAGCTGAAAAGCATTTAGCAGTCTGGTGGAAGAAATGACGAGATTGCCACGTCGCTATCCCAACCTTTGGTAGGACTTTCTCCTCGCAATGACAATTGTTTTGAACACCTCCACTGATAAGTAAAAACTTTTCAGTGCTACCCTGCACACCCCACCCATCAATAATTTCAATAGCGTGCCCTTGCAGGGCGTAGTTTTGATTTTGCCCCCTTCCCGCGGCCATGAACAATCGGCTCGACCTGTGAAAGCTCCACCACCGGTATATGGCATAAAATCCAATTCCCCTTTTCCGACCGCTGCCACTGAGGCCCCTCCCTTTCGCACAACTTACCATTGTCGAGGAGCATCTCTCTCCTCTGGCACCGCGTGCTAAAACGACAACCTGTTGGCGGATTAATGGAGCTTTGCACCTCCCCCAAAAGTCGAATACGTTTTTTGGTAATCGCAGGATCGGGTATGGGAACGGCAGATAGAAGCGCCTCGGTATATGAGTGGTACGACGGTGCGTAGATGGCATCGGCGGGGCCGCGCTCTACGATTTGACCCATATACATCACCGCCACATCATCTGCAAGGTAGCGTACCACCGAAAGGTCGTGGGCGATAAAAATCATAGTAGTCTTCTGGGTCTCTTGAAGCTCCAACAAAAAGTTGATGACCGACGCCTGCACTGAGACATCAAGGGCAGAGAGAGGTTCATCCATTATTACAAGATCCGGCCTGCTTGCCAATGCCCTGGCAATGCCCACCCGCTGCTTCTCACCACCGGATAGCTGTCTTGGATAACGGCCGTAGTAGTGCTCTGCCAGATGAACAGCCGAAAGCAATCGATAGACTTCTTCATCAACCGAACGCCTTGGCACAATCCCAAATCTCTTCACGGGGCGGGCAATCTGCTTTCCCACCGAATACGATGGATTGAGAGTGCTGTCCGGATTTTGAAACACCATCTGGATTTCTCTGATAAATTCGATATTACGATTTGAAAGGGGAACCGAGAGGTCAAACCCTAAAAAATCTCCCCCGCCGCCGGTTACATCCTCAAGACCGATAACGCCTCTTGCCAGAGTGCTTTTCCCACAACCAGATTCGCCCACGATACCCAGAGTTTCTCCTTCTTTGATGTTCAGGCTGACATCATCAACTGCCTTGACAAACTTTTTTTTTGAAAAGTAACTGACATTAGACTTATGCGAATAGTAAACCTTGAGGTGATCGATGGAGAGAAGAATATCATTGTCAATTGATGTTGCTGAACCATCGGGACGTTCAACTTCGCTCTTTTTGACAACCTTTCTCTTTTTTGATTTTTTAGAAATCACATTGGTAAAAAAGCAGCGCGTGCCATGATCACCGTCTCCCCACAAAAATTCGGGTTGGGAATTATTGCATACATCTTCTCGAAAATCGCATCGGGGGTAAAAAATACAGCTCTCTTCGGTAATTTCTGCGGGGACAGGGACCCGCCCCTTGATGGGGATGAGCTGTGAGGTGGTTTTGGTCATCCCTAATTTTGGAATACAATCCAACAAGCCCTTGGTGTAGGGGTGAAGGGGGCTGGCAAATACCTTTTCGATCGGGCCTTTTTCCACCATAACACCGGCGTACATGACGGCGATATTACCACAGACACGCGCCACCACACCAAGATTGTGGGAAATAAATATAATGGCTGTATCAAAATCATTCTTGAGATCATCCACAAGATCGAGCACCTGAGCCTCGATGGTAACATCGAGGGCTGTGGTAGGCTCATCCATGATAAGGAGCGATGGATTGGTAAGAAGCGCCATGGCAATTACTACCCTTTGTTTTTGTCCGCCGGAAACCTGATGGGGATATCGATGCATAACCTGATCAGGATCCGGGATGCGAACCTGCTCAAGCATTTTAATCGATTGCTGCCACGCCCCCTCAAAAGAAATATCCTGATGGGTAGTAAGCACTTCGGCGAGCTGTCTCCCCAGCTTCAGTGCAGGATTCAACGCCTGTGTGGGGTCTTGATATACCATGGCGATCTCGTTTCCCCTGATGCGTCTCAGATCATCAAAAGAGCGCCCGATAAGTTCTTCTCCCAGAAAGTTGATGCTCCCATTGGCAAATCTTCCGTTTTTCCCCAATGATCCGACAATGCTCAGTGCGATAGTGCTTTTTCCGCACCCCGATTCACCCACAATCCCCAGCGTTTCCCCACGGCCAACCTGAAATGATACACCCCGAACGGCGGGTACTTCTCCCTTTCTTGTCTCGTAGGAGATCGCCAGCTCTTTAACCTCAATAACAGATTCCGATTCTACGCTTATTTTTTTATTTTGCTCAATCATACAAAAATCCAAACATTGACTTATTGTTCTTTATCTTATTGATATTTTAGAGACTCCTCCCGCAAACCATCGGCCAAAAGATTAAGCCCAATCACCAAAGATGCAATAGCCAAAGAAGGCCACAGCGCCTGCCAAGGACTCCCCAGGAGAATAAACTCCCTCCCCTTTGCCACCATGCTCCCCCAGTCGGGAGATGGAGGCGGCATCCCCAGCCCCAAAAAACCCAGGGTTCCCATGGCAAAGATAGCATATCCCACCCTCAACATTGCATCGATAATTATCGGCCCCCGGGCGTTGGGGAGTATCTCAACAAATAGTATGTAAAAACTCCACTCTCCACGGGTTTGAGCGGCCATAACGTATTCCCTCGTTTTTATGTCAAGGGTAAGACCCCTGACGAGCCGGGCAATTCCGGGTATCCCCACGATGGTAATTGCAAAAACAACGTTGATTGCCGACGCACCGATGGCGGCCACAATAATGAGGTAGAGAAGAATCAGCGGGATGGACATCATCGCATCCAAAATCCGCATTACAATTTCGTCTGTCCAACCACCAAAGTAGCCGGAAAAAAGTCCCAAGATGGAGCCAAAAAGGAGCGACAGAAACACCCCCCAGACAGCAATTCCACCGGGAATCCAAAATGTATCCGATACCGGCAGGACGATAAGCACAATCCGTGCCCCGTAGATCAAGCGCGCCCAGAGATCCCTCCCCAGTTCATCTGTGCCCAAAGGATGAGCCACCGAAGGGCCGACATTTGCAAATTCCCAGTCCTGCTCGGTGGGGGTGTAAGGCGTCAGCAGGGGGGCAGAGATGGCCACAAACACCCAGAAGAGGACGATAACGAGTCCCACGAGGGCCGTCTTTGATCTTGTAATTACGGCAATTGATTCTCCTAACCGTTTGAATAAACTCGGCCTTTTTGTCGCCTTCTCCCCATTATTCTCTTTAGCAACTGCACCGAAAACCATTTTCTCTACTCTTCTTAATATTTTTGTAAAATCGATACGTGTTAAAGAAACACACATCATTCATATCGAATCTTCGGGTTGAGAAACGTATAGATAATATCGGCAATGAACTGGGACAGCACCGCCACCAATACCATAATCATCGTCCCTGCCTCCAGTGCATTGACATCTTTGTAGAGGGCTGCTTCCAAGAGATACTTACCCAGCCCCGGATAGCCGAAGACCACCTCCACAATGACAATTCCACCGAGAAGCCAGTTAATATGGAGCATGATAACCGTGATGGGAGCGATCAGGGCGTTTTTTATGGCGTGGATAAGGATGACCCGTGTTGAAGATAGCCCCTTGAGGTACGCCGTTCGGATATAGGGCGCTCTCATCACCTCGACCATACTTGCCCGGGTAATCCGAAGGATATACCCCAACTCTACAAGGGTGAGGGTAAGGACTGGAAGTATCAGCATCTCTGGACGCTCCCAGGGCGCCATCTCCCCAAAGACCGCAGCGCCGGGAACAAGTCCCAGCCAAAACGACACAATCAGAATAAGAAAAATTCCTGTAGCAAACTCTGGTGTTACTGAGAACATGATCCCCACAATGGAGAGAACTCGATCCCGGATGGAGCCTTCCCGAGTCCCGGCAACGATGCCCAGCATCAGCGCCAAAGGCATCACAATGATGAATGCAATTCCCGCCAGAACGAGGGAGTTTCTAAAACGAATGAAGAGGCTCTTTGAAACCGGCCGTCCCGTCCGTAGCGACGTACCGGGGTCACCGCGAATAAATCCTTTTTTGAGCGGGATGTAGTCCAGAGGGCCACCTGTGCTTTTAAGCCAGCCGCTTCCAACAACAAAGGTCCAGTCTATTGTTTCTGATCCTTTTTCCCACAAAACCACATTGTTTCGTTTATCAAGGGGGCGGGGGGGGGGGGGGGGGGGGGGGGGGGGGGGGGGGGGGGGGGGGGGGGGGGGGG
>JAUWME010000232.1 GCA_030613285.1 Candidatus Zymogenus sp.
CCCCTACAAAATTTACCGACAGACCCCACCAGCCCCTAAAAACTACCGCCCCCTCTCCAAAATTCCCAACCCCCTATAAATATTACCGACAGCCCTTTAGTAGCCGTCAACCCCCATCATTTTGAGAACCCGCTCCTTGAATAATTCTGGTATTTCGCCCACAGGGTTGAGCTCTGCCTCGGGCAGCGATACGATCTCCGTGTTATCAAAGTACATCCTGACCTTCTGGGAAAAAAGTCCCACTGGGCCAAAAGTCTTTCCCCCCTCGACGTAGAGGATTGGCACATCCACCTTGTAGTTATCGACATACAATACGCCGATCTTCTTGGAAAACTTATAGACCGCCCGCAAAAAGCTGAGGGCGCTTCTTATCCGCGTCCTTTCAAATCCCTCCCAGGTGTAGGGAAAGTCGTCGCTTATATCCTTTTTTTGAAGGGGCATAAAGGAGTTGAGGACGTTAAACATCGTCATGTTTTTAAATACGAACCAATATATAAATGCTCCCAGCCCCGGCGTCAGGAGCGGATAGAGGTAATTGGGAAAATAGGCGTGGGTCTCGATGAGGATCATTTTTGATAAATATTCCGGGTGACGCTCAGCAAATTCCATTGCCACATTTCCACCAAGGCAGTTTCCCATGAGGGTTACGTCCTTTAGCCCAAGCTTTTCCATAAATTTCCTTCCAACCTCTACGAAATCTTCGATGGAAAAGCCGGGCATCGGGGTACTTCCTCCGTACCCGGGCCATGCGAGGCGATAGACCGTAAAGTGGCGGCCGAAACCCTCGTGACAGAGGCCGAAAGTGTCCTCGTGACCAATCCAGCCGTGAAAGAATACGAGGGGCGGCCCGGAGCCGCTGATTTTGTATGAAATGGTCAAGTCATCAATGTCTATGGTTCTGAGTTCGTCGTTCTTGCCTGTCGTTGAACACACTATCTCTTTTTTCTTTTTTTGTCTCATAATTCCTCAATTAAACTAAATGCAAATATTGTTTCGCTTGATTTTCAATTCTATTTGTGGTATGTTTAATCAGATAACTATCAAAGAAGGGTGTGAGTGTCAACTGTATAATGAAAATATTATGCTTTTTAATATGATATCCCCACTTTTTTTAGATAATTGATGGTGTTTAAAGAAAAAATTTTTTAAACAAATCTCATGAAAAGACTTGATATATAGTCAATAATTTGATATAAAATTAAGATTGTCTTAATTTTGGAGGTAACACGTTTGGGAAGTGTGATAAAAAAACGCAGGAAGAAAATGAGAAAGCATAAGTACAAAAAACTTCGAGACAAAATGCGTCATAAACGAAGAAGAGGCAGATAGCTCCCCTCACAGGGGGTTGCTGGGTATTTAATGAGGGTCGGGGAGGGGGTGGGGAGTATTTTTCATTCCCTTGGAAAGCGGGAATCCAGTTAATATCTTCCTGAGTTTGGGGTTGCTGGATATTTTGCAGAGGGCAGGTTGGGCACCTTGTGGTGCTGTGAATTTGACGGGGCTGAGAATTTTGTAGAGGTTAGGTTGGTGTATCTTACGGGGCTTGGACATCTTGCGAGGGCTGGTTGGGCAGTTTGCGGTGAAGCATTTGTTTTAATAGTAACTTGCGGGGATTGACCAAAGTTGGTTTAGTTTGCACTTTACTTTAACCTAATGCTGCTGATACAATTTGTTGATTGAAGAGTTTTCAAGGCCATCCAAATTGAGTCGAGTCGGTCATGTTTGATCCTAAAATATTTTGGCCCTTATAAACATTGCTCACAATTGCAAATAGATATCTTTGAAGCATTGCTTTGACAATCCCAAAGCGCCAAGCTTTTAAAGCTCGAACCTGTTTTTAATCTTCAACCATTTTTATTTAACAACCAGTTAAATAATTATTTTAACTATTTAACATTGAGGGCAATGCTTTTATATAACAACAAGGTTAATACAGGGTGGTATATCCTCATTTTCTGGCCTCATTACTTGATAATATTATCTGGCCCCATTATCTGTCGCCATTACCTGACGATATTGCCTATCTTCCAAACCATAAAAACCAACCTTGATTGTTACATAAATAAAATTTCGTCAACCAAAGATGAAGATTAAAAAAGCTGAATTCATCAAAGGGGCAACAACTCCCGGGGATTTTCTAAAAAACTCCCAAGGAAAAGTTCAAGTTGCATTTTCCGGTCGTTCCAACGTCGGAAAATCCTCCCTTATAAATACCATCGTCGGAAGAAAAAAACTCGCCAGAACATCCTCCACACCGGGAAGAACAAGGGAGATAAATTTTTTCAACATCAATGATGCGCTCATTTTCGTTGACCTCCCCGGCTACGGCTATGCCAAGGTCCCAAAGGAGATGAGAAAATCGTGGCGCCCAATGGTAGAAAAATATCTTACAGGAAATGACGCCCTAAAACTTGTAATTGTCATCGTAGACATCAGGCGCGGGCCCGAAGAGGAGGAGCTTTCGTTTCTTTTGTGGCTTGAGGAAAATAAAATACCGGCACTTATTGTTGCCACAAAGGCAGACAAAGAAAAACGGGGAAAGATTGACAAGCGAGTGGCAGACATAGCCAAAACCCTCCAATGTAACCCAAATCTGATCGTTACCTTTTCAGCGGCCACAGGGATGGGAAAGGAAAAACTATGGTCAAGAATGAGGGAGATTGTAGGTGTCTGATTCCATTACGTTTAAATCCCCCGCCAAGGTAAACTACTATCTTAAAGTGGGAGAAAAACTCCCCAACGGGTATCACAAGATAGCCACCGTCATGTGCGCCGTCAGCATCTACGACACAATCACCCTGACCTTTGAAGGCAAGGGGATTAAGATAGAATCAAACGATCCGAATGTGCCCATAGGATCCTCGAACACTGTTTTTCGGGCCGCACAGATTCTCCTTAAAGAGGCAAAAATTGTTCAAGATGATATCGGGATAAAAGTGGCTATACAAAAAAATATTCCTATAGAAGCCGGCCTTGGAGGGGCAAGCTCCAATGCAGCTTCAATAATACTAAAACTTAACGAACATCTAAACCTCGGCCTCCCGCTGGAAAAACTTCTCACAATTGGAAACGAGGTTGGATCGGATGTCCCCTTTTTTATTTTCGGCTCTCCCGCCCTTGTCACCGGCGTAGGAGAAAAAGTCGAAGCAATCGACGGTATCCCTGAAACATGGGTTGTAATCGTAAAACCGCCCGGTTCAGTATCAACAAAATTGGCCTACAAAAAAATTGATTTAGGGTTGACATCCATCAAAAAAAGTACTATTATTCCAACGTTCAACAATACACTCAAGGGTCTCGCCGATAAAATGGAAAATGATTTCGAGTCAGTAGTAGAGGTAGAAACAAATGGTGAAACATTTACATCAGAAAAGGAGAACATTTACCTCCCCGATGTGGGCAAAATCAAAAAAGAACTCGAAAAACTCGGTTCATTAAAAGCAATGCTGTCCGGCAGCGGGTCTTCTGTCTTCGGTATCTTTGAAAACCGCGATGATGCAGAAATAGCATCAAAAGAGATACGCTCAAACAAAGATTGGTCAGTCTTCTTAGCTCAGGGGCTCTCCTACAATAATGTTGGTAATTAATGGGGGGGGTGTCGCAAATGAGAGGTTGGCGATTATTATAGTTGGGAGATTAGGGGGTTGGTCTTAAATGGGGGATTGGCAATTAAAAGAGGTTGGCAATAAAATCTCTAAACAATGTGAGTCGCAGGGTTGGCGTAAATGGGGTTGGGCGATTATTGTAGTTGGGAGATTAGGGGGTTGGTCGCAAATGGGGTAGGCGATTGGGGGAGTGGAATCTTTAATACTATTGCAAATGGATTTGGTCAACTAAAAAGGGACGGAGGAGTTGTCATATTACTCATGTTAATATAATAGGCCATTGTTCTTTAAAAATACTGTTTTCAACCAGCATATAAAAAGTTAAAATTTTTCAACTAACAAAAGGCTATGGAGGCATCAATGGAGATTACAGAGGTCAGAGTTTTCCCAGTAGGCGAAGAAAGATTAAAGGCTTACGCGACCATCACATTCGACGATTGTTTCATCATTCGTGACCTTAAAATCATTAATGGAAACAATGGACTCTTTGTGGCCATGCCAAGCAAAAAGAGAAAAGATGGAACCTTTCGAGACACCGCTCATCCTCTTAACAACTCAACAAGAGAGATGATCGAAGAAATTGTCTTAAAAGAGTACGAAAATGAAATTGAAAAAGGAGAATCATCGGAAGATAACGAAGCGACAGACATGAGCTTTGATAGCGAATATTAGTTATTTTAAAGTCCGGAAGTTGGTCGTAAATGGGGTTGGTAATTAAAAGGGTTGGTCGGGGTTAGTAATAAAATCCACGAACAGTATTTTTTCGTAGCAGATAGTCGGGGGATGCTCACGGGTTGGGTAGTCGTATTTTTTCAGCTTGGGGTGTCGACAAGCGGTAAGTCACGGGACTTTGGTTCCCGCATTCGGAGGTTCGAATCCTCCCACCCCAGCCAATTTGCTTCATTGGATGAAAAAATAAGTAACACGACCAACAAACAGAATTGTAATAGCTAATATCAAGATATAAACTCAAATAGTTTTAAAAAGAACATTGGACAAGATAAAAGTCTTTTCAGGAAATTCCAACCCAGAGATGGCCCATGAAATATGTGAATTTATGGGAATAACTCTGGGAGAGGCGGAAGTGGGTTCCTTCTC
>JAUWME010000345.1 GCA_030613285.1 Candidatus Zymogenus sp.
GTTGAGGTCTATCATCGAAAGGGCAATTTCAAATAACGATAGGGGTCTGGGGGAAATCCCCATAGTAATTGACGATGATGCCATCGAGCATCTGGCGACACAGTCCCACGGGGACGCAAGGATTGCATTGTCGGGACTTGAAATCTCCGTTAGAAATACCCAACCCCAACCTGATGGCAAGATATCAATATCCCTTTCAACGGTGGAGGAGGCGATGCAAAAACGCGCCTTGATGTACGACAAAGGTGGAGAGGAGCATTTTAACATCATCTCGGCCCTCCACAAATCCGTCAGGGACTCCGACCCCGATGCTGCCATTTACTGGCTTATGAGAATGTTGGAGGGAGGCGAAGAACCCCTCTACGTTGCAAGAAGGCTTGTGCGGATGGCGGTGGAGGACATCGGTATTGCAGACCCAAGGGCGCTTTCTGTGGCAATCGCCGCAAAGGATACCTACCATTTTCTTGGGACACCGGAGGGGGAGCTGGCTCTGGTGGAAGCCGTAATCTATCTTGCAACGGCCCCAAAGAGCAATGCCGTCTACAAAGCCTTCAACAAGGCCAAGGGCGATATTAAAAAATATGGGGCGCTGCCGGTGCCGCTGGTTATCAGAAGCGCCCCGACCAGCCTTATGAAAGATATTGGCTACGGGAAGGGGTACAAATATGCCCACGACTTTAAGTACGCAAAAGTTGACCAAGAGCGTCTCCCCGACGAGCTTGTTGGCAAACAATATTATAATCCCACGGATCGGGGCTACGAGGCACGGGTGAAGGAATGGCTGGATGTTTTCAGGAACAAAGCAGAAATATCTAATAAACACGCTAATAGAAAAGACGCAAAAGAAAACGCCAAAAAGCCAATGTGAGAGAAGTAATCAAACCAAAGATAGATGACGGGTCATTAAAGCGATGAGCTTACTTGACTCTTGAATCTTTAGGAATTAATATTAGAGATATTTGTTTAAGAGGTAAAAAACATGAAAACCAAAAACTACGTTGCTGTAATTTGTGCGATAGTTGTGTCGTTGACACTGATCAGCGTTACACAGGCCGAACCCCTCACTGCCCAAGACAAAGAACAAGTCAAATGGGTCATCGGCTCCTTTGAAGCTTACGTCAACAGCGGAAACGTCCCGGAGATAGTGAAGCTGTTTTCTCCAAACATGGATGCAGCGAGGAAACAAAAAATCACCGATGATCTCTACAAAAAAGTAGCGTCGAGAGGATTGCAGTTTGAGTACTTTGCCGACCTTTCAGACGCCTCCATAAAGGAGATAGGGCCGGATATCTATGAAATCAAGGGAAAATTTAAGGCGCAAGGGCCAAACTGGAACGTCTCCGGATTGAGCGCCACGTTCACCCTCGAAAGGGTAGGCGGCTACTTCTACGTCAAAGACACCAACCTCTTTGAGAAGATGGGTCTTGAGGGTGTAGGGAAAATCGTCGGGGGAGTTTTTGCCGTAATAGCTGTAATCTTTTTCGTCTTCATTGGCGTTATCATCCTGATCATCGTTCTCATCGTCAGGAGCCAAAGGAAGAAAAAGTTTGTGGGCACCGGCGGCGGACCATCAACAACTTAGTCAGTAAAACAAGTTAAGCGGTCGGCTCATTTCGTGCGAGACAGATAATTATATATTGTAAAAACCGGGGGTGCATTCGATGAAAATGCTCAAAGCCACACTAATGGCCACATTTAGTCTCGTTTTTCTCTTTCTTCTTTCAATAACCATTGCAGGGACGATTAAAACCGTAAAGATGAAACACCCCCCGGAGCCTCGTCCCCTGGAGCGGGTGATTATTTTTACCGAAATTGGCAACAAAATATTCGAGGTGGAAGGAAGGGATACCGGCGGTGTGGACATCGAAGGATTCTTCACAGTTGAGTTAGTCGGAAAGCTAAAAGACGCCGGCTACGAGGTGTCGATGGCGGTGGACGATTTTGCCAACCCCAAGATAGTCTCCGTGATAAAGCGGTTAAACAAGGCGGGAGTAAAAGTCTGGGTGTGGCCGCTCCATTCTATGGAGGACGGCTACTGGCTTGCCACCGACAACGCCGACAAGTTTCCTGCCCTCTACGAGAAATTTTCGGTGTGGGTTTCAGACAACAACATCAAAATCCACGGCGTCATGCTCGATATGGAGCCGACGTATGGGGACGTCCAGAAGCTGAAGGAAGCGGTGAGGGGTGGAGGAATGACAGGGGCGGTGAAGTTTCTCCTAAACAACCGTGACAAAGAGTTGAATGTAGAGGCTTATAAAATTTATAGCGAAATGGTTGAGAAGATGCAAGGGGATGGCTTTGAGGTCAGCACATTCGATTACGCCTACATCATCGATGATGCCCTTGACGGCGATAACTCCATCGCCGAGATGTTTCATATCGTCTATGTGGATTCCGATTTCTCCATTCCAATGCTCTACAGGAGCTTCTTTAAGGACTCCGGCCTTGGCACCGGTGGCGCCAACGTACTGTCTTACGCCCTTGTCCTTGATGGTAATTCCGCTGGCATCGGGAGCTACATGAAGGATTATCTCAACGTCGAGGACTTCAGGGAGGATATCAGGATTGCGGCAAGATGCTCCCCTGTTGTTCATATCTACAACCTTGAATCCCTTGTGGGTCGTGGCTGGCTGGATGAAATCGAGAAAATAGATATTGAAAAACCTGTCGAGATTTCCACTGTCAGTGCCCTTACAATCTTCGGTTACAGGACGTTCTTTTTTCTCCTTGACCTCTTCACCGGAACGAGCAGGCTCTACTCAATTCCGTCTTTTGTTTTTGTGTGGACTCTTCTGATTATCTTCTTTTATCGAAGGAAAACTTAACTAATATTCGGAGATTATTGACATGAACATTTCACAACTTAAAAAATTAAGTCTATTTCAAGACTTAACCGACGAAGAGTTAAGTATAGTTTCCAAAATCGTGGTAACGGAAAAATTTCCAAAAGACCACGTTTTGTTTCGGAAGGGTGATACCGGAGAAAAGTTATTTGTAATATTAGATGGGGCTGTGAGAATAAGCCTTACTTTAAAAGATTCTAAGGAAGAAGCCCTGGCAATCCTCGAGACGAGTGAACACTTTGGTGAGATGGCCCTCATCGATGATATTCCAAGATCGACCGATGCAATCATCCACGAGGATGCGGAGCTACTGATTATTTCAAAGGATGATTTTAAAAGTATTCTGTTATTTCATAAAGACATTGCATATAAATTGTTCTGGGTACTGTTAAGAACAATTTCCCGGCGTCTCAGAAATTCTATAGACCAAACAGAGGCTTTAATTCACATAAGTATGATTTTCTAATCGTCAACTAATCCTTTCCATCCACGCCATGAGATAGAGGACTTGGATGACAAAGGGATTGGTTTGCTTTAAGGCGATTTGGCCAATGCCTCCCCTTCCCCCACCAGCCGACTCATCACCAGACACGCTGTCAGGTCACCTGTAACATTAACCGCTGTTCTGCTCATATCGAGGATCCTGTCAACGCCGAGGATCAGCGCTATGCCGTCGGTGGGAATCCCAACACTAACAAGAACCGTTGCCAAGAT
>JAUWME010000294.1 GCA_030613285.1 Candidatus Zymogenus sp.
TCCTGTCGGGAATAATCAAGGCCTGTGAAAAACGACCAATAAGTATTACGGTGATTGAAAAGACGGTAGATGCCATCGAGGCGAGATTTACCGATGTTCCAGAAAGGGAGGTAAAAAGTACCGATGTGGGTGAAGTGGTAATGAATCATTTACAAGGACTTGACGAGGTTGCCTATGTTCGTTTTGCCTCGGTGTATCGCTCCTTTAAGGATATCAACGAGTTTATGTCGGAGCTAAAGGAGATTCTGGATCAAAAGGGTGGAAAAAGAAAGTAGATGGATCAAAAATATATGAAGAGGGCCCTCACGCTGGCGAGAAGATTTGAGGGCAGGACAAGCCCCAATCCACCAGTTGGGGCTGTTTTGGTTTTGGGGGGAAAAATTGTGGGTGAAGGATTCCACCGGGGGCCGGGGCATCCTCACGGGGAGGTGGTGGCCCTTGACATGGCAGAAAAGATTGGCGGTGCCAAAGGGGCCGATCTTTACGTTACTCTGGAGCCGTGCAGTCACCACGGAAGGACTCCGCCCTGTACCGATGCAATAGTCAAAGCGGGCATAAAAAGGGTTTTTGTTGGTGTTTACGATCACAACCCAGATGTACAAGGTGGAGGCGCTAAAATCCTTGAGCGTTCAAATATACCCGTTTCGTTTGTGGGACTAAGACGTGAGATCGAAAAGTTTTATGAAGCATACACAAAATTCGTAACCCAAAAGGAACCGTTTGTAACCCTCAAGGCTGCGATGACGCTGGATGGAAAGATTGCTGCTTCAACAGGCGATTCAAAGTGGATAACGTCAGAAAAATCGAGGAGGTTTGTCCACGGGATAAGGGCAAGGTCAGATGCCGTCTTGGTGGGAATTGGCACTGTTATGGCCGACGACCCAGAGCTTACCGTGAGGCTGACTAAGGGTAAGAATCCTATTAAGGTAATTGTCGATCCCGAACTTGCCATTGGAAAAAGCGCAAAGGTTTTTGCAAAGGGGGGAGCTGACGTTATTGTTGCTGCAATTAAAGGTGTCGATACAAAAAAGATTAAAAGGCTCGAAGAGATGGGGGTGATTGTCCTCACGTTTAGCAGAGGGAAGGGTGGGTCAGAAATCGATCTCCAATGCCTGATGGGTGAATTGGCAAAGCAAAACATCATGTCGCTTCTCGTTGAGGGGGGAGCAAATATCTTTACATCCTTCATAAAACATGATATATTCGACAAGGTTATCTGCATATATTCCCCAAAGATACTCACCGGAAGCGATTCGTTGGGACTGACAACGGGGATAGGGCCAAAAAAGATAGCGGATGCAATAAATCTCTACGACGTCAACGTTCGCCGTATCGGTGAGGATATTGCCATTACAGGATACCGAGCCTGCCGCATTTAATAAAAGGGGCTGTCGTATTTAATGAAAGGGGTTGCTGGGGTTGCCGTAATGGTTGAAGTTGCTGGGGTTGTCCTGCTGAACTAATTTGCTGAATTTAATATTTTTTAAGACAGATATTTTATAGACAATGTTTACCGGAATCATAGAGGACGTTGGAGTAGTCAAAGGGCTCAGGAAATCGGGGGCGATATCCATCCTCACCATTGAAACGGGGTTGGATATAAAGGAGACCAAGTTAGGCGACAGCATCAGCGTGAACGGGGTTTGCCTTACGGTGGTGGAAATCAAAGGTGGTTCATTCAGCGTAGAGGCGTCTCCGGAGACAATTTCTCGTTCCACCCTAAAGGATGCTATGATACATTCTCGTGGTAACGTTGAAAGAGCCTTGGGAGTGGGGGGGCGTCTTGGGGGGCACATTGTGCAGGGCCACGTTGATGGCGTGGGGAGAGTTACAAAAATTAAAAAGGACACAGACAGCCTGATAATCGAGATAACCCCGCCGGAATCTGCCATGAGATACGTTGTGGATAAGGGTTCTGTTGCTGTCAATGGGATTAGCTTGACGGTAAATTCCATCGCCGAGAATTCATTTACAATCAATATCATAAGCCACACCGTTGAAAACACCACCCTTTCTGCAATTAGGGTTGGGGATGAGGTGAACATTGAGGCTGACATTATCGGTAAATATGTGGAAAAGTATCTGTCTAAAGGGTCTTTGAAAAGCGGGGGATTGACGTTAGAGAAATTATCTGAAGAAGGATATATATAAGGACGTTATAAGGACGCTGTAAGGACGTTATAAGAATGCAATAAATACTTCGTGTTAAAACTATAAAGAAGCAATGGGAGTAAGAAGAATGCCGACAACACCAATTCCAGAGATATTAGAAGAGATAAAAGCGGGGAAAATAATCATTCTCGTTGATGACGAGGATCGTGAAAACGAGGGCGATCTCTTCATCGCCGCAGAAAAGGTCACGCCAGAGGCGATAAACTTTATGGCAAAGCACGGCCGGGGATTGATATGCCTTTCGCTGACAGAAGAAAAAGCAAGGTCGCTTAATCTGCCGCTAATGGTTTCGGACAACACCTCACCCTTCCAGACCGCCTTTACCATTTCCATCGAGGCAAAAGAGGGTGTAACTACCGGGATTTCCGCCCACGATCGGGCCACGACAGTTTTGACCGCCGTTGCTGACGATGCCACATCAGATGACCTCGTTCGACCGGGGCACATATTTCCGCTGATTGCAAGAAAAGGCGGGGTCCTTGTACGTACAGGGCAGACAGAGGGCTCTGTGGATCTTTCGAGGCTGTCGGGTCTAAAACCCAGCGGGGTGATATGCGAGGTGATGAAGGACGACGGAACGATGGCCAGGATGCCCGACCTTGAGGAATTTGCTGAGGAGCATGGAATAAAAATTGCTACGGTCAAGGATATTATTGAATACAGGATGAAGACGGAGCTTTTGGTTGAAAGGACAGCAGAGACTACCATCCCCACAAAGTTCGGTGGTGTTTTCAAGGCGATTGCATATCGAAATGATGTTGATCCCCACGAGCACATGGCGCTTGTTTTGGGTGATATCAGCTCTGACGATGAGGTTCTGGTGAGGGTACACAGTGCGTGTCTGACCGGCGATGTCCTGGGATCGTTGAGGTGTGACTGCGGAGACCAGCTCCAAGCTGCCCTAAAGATCATTTCGGAAGTAGGCAAGGGAGTTCTGATATATATGAATCAGGAGGGAAGGGGAATTGGCCTTCTGAACAAAATTAAGGCTTATGAGCTCCAAGACAAAGGCTATGACACAGTCGAGGCGAATGAAAAACTTGGATTTAAGCCTGACCTAAGAGACTACGGGCTGGGTGCCCAGATACTTGTGGATCTTGGGGTACACAAAATTAGGTTACTTACAAACAACCCAAAAAAGCTAATTGGACTTAAAGGATACGGTCTTGAAGTAGTAGGACGGATGCCCATTGAAGTCGAGCCGGGAAAAGACAATATTAAGTATCTAAGGACAAAACGGCAGAAGATGGGTCATTTATTAAAAAAGGTATAGGAGGCATAAATGCCTAAGTATATTGAAGGAAACCTTGACGCCAAGGGATTGAAGTTTGGTGTGGTGCTTTCGAGGTTCAACAGCTTTATTGGCGACAAATTGCTCGATGGCGCAATAGACGCCATTATTAGACACGGTGGGGCGGATAATGACATCCACGTTTATCGGGTTCCGGGGGCATTTGAGATTCCCCAGATGACAAAGAAATTGGTTGAGCTTGGCACTTACGATGCAATCATCTGCATCGGTGCGGTTATTCGGGGTTCAACCCCGCACTTTGAATACATCTCGGCAGAATCTGCAAAGGGTGTGGCAAGGGTTTCTCTGGAGAGTGATATACCGGTTTCTTACGGAATCATAACCACCGACAACATTGAACAGGCCATCGAGAGGGCGGGGTCAAAGTCCGGCAACAAGGGTTACGATGCCGCTATTACCGCCATCGAGATGGCAAAACTTATGGCAGAGATTTAGTAATAGAGTTATAGTAGTTGATTATCTGGTTCTTTTAAAAATTAGCTGTTGATAGGTGTTTTTTAGAACATACCAAAGTTTACGAGTTATCACACCAGTTTTTTAGGGGATATGTTTTGGGCAAGAGAAGAAAGGCGAGGGAATTAGCGTTGCAGTTTCTGTTTCAGCTGGACATGAATCCGCCGGGTGGCG
>JAUWME010000182.1 GCA_030613285.1 Candidatus Zymogenus sp.
CTCTTGGATTTGATGTCAAACACACAGAGGTTTTGATTGAGGTCAGGGAGCCAATCGAAAATATTTAACTAAATTTTTTTGTCTAAATACTTTACCAATATAAGGTGGTGCAAAAAATGGTTGAAGAACAACAAAACGATAGGGGAGAATTTAAGGGGAGGGGCAGCAGGGAGTGGTGGGTGCGAAATGAATTTGGAAAAGATTGGTGGCGAAGTGACAGGCTGGACGCTGTAGGGTGGGCCGCAATCTTCTTCTGGGGTGGGCTGGTGCTGCTTATGAATAACATGAATTACAGTGTGAACTATCCTTGGTGGGACAGCACGTCGGTCTTTTTTGCCGGAGCGGGGATAATCGTTATTACAGAAGCGCTTATTAGGATGATATTACCAGCGTTTCGCAAAAGGATAATGTTGTTGTTGGTAATTGGATTTATTATGCTCGCAATTGGCCTGGGGCACATGATTGGGATGTTATGGCCACTGGTACTCTTTTCCATCGGGATTATCATCTTGGTAAAGACGTTTGTCCGCCGTAACTGACCATCGTTGATAGTGCCATAAAAAGTTCGGCAAACGATAGCTTAGAAGGATACAACGCAAAAATATTCTTTCCCTGAAGTTACTTAATTGATTGATTGGAGTAAACTATGGGCCTTGAAAAAACGTTTGATAAAAAAATTGCCATCGTCACCGGCGCTGGTTCCGGCATCGGGCGGGCGGTATCCAAAGAACTTGCAAAGAATGGAGCCCATGTTATCTGTGCCGACATCGACAGCAAGGGAGCAAAGGAGGTGGCAGCAGCCATTGTAAAAAACAATGGTGTGGCAAAGGCAGTTGATCTTGACGTTACAAACGAAAAAGCTGTGGTGGGGTTGATAGAAAGGGTTGCAAAGGAGCATGGAAAACTCGATTATATCTTCAACAATGCGGGCATTGGCATCGGCGGTGAGGTGAGGGATACCACACTCGATCATTGGCGAAAGGTAGTTGACGTGAACCTCTGGGGTGTCATCTACGGAACCCACGCCGCTTACAGCCTAATGGTAGAACAGGGTTTTGGGCATATCGTGAATACTGCATCTCTGGCGGGTCTTATACAAACACCCATCAATACGTCATATTGTATGACAAAGTTTGCTGTGGTGGGACTATCAACGTCGCTTCGCACCGAAGGAAAAGGGCTGGGTGTCAAGGTGAGTGCAATATGCCCCGGTGTTATAGAAACCAATATCCTTCGCAAAAGCGAAATACTCAAGGCAGACAGAGATAAGGCGATGGCCCAAGTCAAGCTGAAAATAATGGATGTAGATAAAGCTGCGAGATTAATCTTGAAAGGAGTCAAGAAGAACAAATCACTCATCGTTATTACCACTCATGCCCACGTCCTTTGGTGGATTAAGAGGCTAATTCCATCCTTGGTAGAAATCATATGTCTCAAACCGGTGAGGGATTTCAGGAAGATCAGAAAAGATGATTAAACAAGATTATTTTGACTATGGTGCACAATTCATGGAAAATAGAAATGTCTAATTTATTGAGGAGAAAAACGTTATGATACGAAATGAAAAAGACGTCTTTGGCAATTACATAATGAAGGAAGAAAGCTCAAGGGTAAAAAGGAGGGATTTCCTAAAGATCTCTGCATCTACTGTAGCAACACTCTCCCTTGTCGGGGGAGCAACCTCAATTTTTTATGGATGCTCAAAGGGGCCCAGGGATGCCGATTTCGACACCGTCATCAAAGGGGGAATTGTCTATGACGGTACCTTAAACGAGCCATTTTTTGGGGATGTGGGGATTGTTGACGACAAAATTGTCACAATTGGCGAGATAGCCGGGACAGCAAGAAGGACTATAGATGCAACAGGTTGTATCGTTACCCCCGGTTTTATAGATGTTCACACCCACTGCGATTTGACTTTTAAGAGGCTTGGCTTCAAGAGAAATCTTGCTTATGTCCTACCATCTTTTAAGGGGAATTACAATTATATCTGTCAGGGAGTTACAACCGTAGTTACGGGTAACTGTGGATTCGGTTATACGGACATTGACCATTGGCTGGGGCTTGTGGATAGAGTGGGTTTTGGGACAAACGTCTATCACCTTGTCCCCCACGGGATTATTAGAGACGAGCTTTTTGGGGAGAACCAACCGAGGGAGCTTACCAAAGATCAGATGAGCGCCATGAAGAAGAAGGTTGCTGAGACAATGGAGATGGGGGCTGTTGGGATGTCCACCGGCCTTGAATATGCCCCAGGGTTTTACAGTACGACAGAGGAGCTTATTGATCTCTGCAAGGTTGTAAGGCAATATGGCGGGATTTTCACAACGCATATGCGAGATGAGTCTGGGAAAATATATGAGAATGGGGAGTTTGGTGTCGTGGAGTCGATCAGAGAAGCTGTTAGGATTGGAGAGGAGGCGGAGATCCCCGTGGAAATTTCACACTTGAAGGCTACGGCCCCACTAAATGATGTGAGGGCAGAGAATATTTTGAGGGAGATAGAAGTGGGACGCGAGAAAGGACTTGACATCACCGCCGACCAATATCCATATGCGGCGGGAAGCACCGATCTTACTATATTGCTTCCCAATGAATTTAAATCGATCGACGGCATCAAGGATGAGTTCAAAACCAAGGAGGGGAGGGGGGAGATACGAAAAGCCATCAACGAGGTTTTTGCCTACCTTGGCCCGGACAAAACCCTGATTACCATGATGCATGAGGGAAACGAGGACTTTGAGGGTAAAACACTTCTTGATATTGCAAAGCTTGAGGGTAAAGACCCCGCCGACATTTACGTGGAATTAGTGTGTGATATTAAACCTCCAGTGGGTGTCTTCTTTGGCCAGAGCATGGACATAGTTCGGGATTTAATGCCTAACGATTATGTGATAACCATATCCGACGGCTGGACTGTCCCCAAGGGGATGTCCAAACCGCACCCCAGGCTCTACGGGACGTTTCCCAAGAAGATTAGGCAGTTTGTCTTGGATGAAAAAATCCTAAATTTGAAGAGCGCCATAAGGTCCATGACGTCCATCCCGGCAGAGAAGTTTGGGCTTAAAGGCCGGGGTAAGATTGAGGTTGGGGCATTTGCTGACCTTATTGTGATGGATGTCGAGAAGGTGCAAGACCACGCCACATACCTTGATCCGCACCAATATCCCGATGGGATACTTTACTCGATGGTAAACGGTGTGCTTGCCGTTGATAATAGCAAAGCAACGGGAGATCGAGGGGGTCGGGGTTTAAGGCGGGGATAAATCCTGAGACTTTGGTTTTTGTAGAATAGATTTAGTATGTATTGACATGGGTAATTGATTTATATACAATTCACCAACTTGTTGATATATGACAAAATTTAACTATATTGGTTTATCGATTTATTTTTGGCGGGTAAGGTGCTCAAGTTGTTTTAGAAATTGGTTTTTTCAGGATATTCAAGTTATGAAAACTGACTGCAAAACAAAAAAGAGAGCTATGAAAAAGTTACTGGTAATTGCAATTGGGCTATTATTGATTGCACCCCTGTTTGTCGGCTGCGACTCAAATACTAATAGTGCAGCCACTTTAAAATGGCGATTTAAAACGGAAGGCGCTATTATTTCCTCTCCCACAGTGGTTGAAGGCGTTGTCTATGTGGGGAGTTGGGATCATTGTCTTTATGCTATTGACTCTAATAGTGGTGAAAAAAAGTGGAAATATAAAACGGGAAATAACATTATTTCCTCCCCCAGAGTGGCTGATGGCGTGGTTTATGTAGGAAGTGAAGATGATTATCTTTATGCTATAGATAAAGATACAGGCGAGTTAGTGTGGCGCTATAAGACGAAAGGTGATGTAAGTTCATCCCCAACTGTTGTTGATGGTGTGGTATTTGTAGGGGATGATGGGGGGTTCCTTAGTGCAATAGACGCTATTAATGGAGAGTTAGAGTGGAGATATAAACTAATACATGGTAATGTGTTCTTTTCCTCTCCTACAGTCGTTGACGGCATTGTTTATATAGGAAGTCATTTCTTTCTTTATGCCATAGACAAGGATACAGGCAAAATAAGGCAAAATCGGGATTGTTTGATGGGGGATTTTCCTAATAGAAAGAGTAATGGGTTTTCCACCCCCGCAGTGGTTAATGGTGTTATCTACTATGCAGGATTGCTTGATTCTTCAATTAATGCTATTTCCTCTGGAAGTTGTAAATTCAAATGGAGCTTCATGACAAAGGGCAATGTGTTTTCATCACCCGCGGTGGTTGATGGTGTGGTCTATATAGTAAGCGGCGGTGGTTTTATTTATGCCATTGACACCAGTAGTGGTGAATTAGAATGGCGCTTTTTTATCGGACGCAATAGAAATTACGCTTTTTTCTCCTCCCCCACCGTGAGTGATGGCGTGGTCTATGTGGGGAGCAGTAATAGTTATCTGTATGCTTTGGATACTAATGGCGGCGAGTTAAAGTGGCGTTTTAAGACGGAAGGTGGTGTATTTTCTACTCCTGCAGTGGCTGAAGGAGTGGTTTACGTGGGGAGTAATGATGGTTATCTTTATGCCGTAGAAGCAGAGAGTAATGGTCAAGAGAATATAGATATTGAAGAGTAAAAAGGAATTGGTAAATCAAAAATCTCTTTTTATTAGAACAATATGTGGGTTAATGAGGTATCAGAGAGCTTGTAACTGCTACAATACGGCTTTAAACAATTATGAGGGTAGATGATGTACACAATGGATAGAAATCATAAAAGAGCATATATTTTTTCATGGCTTGCGATAATACTCTATAGTTTTGCTATTACATACTATACAATTGAATTTCTAACTAACTATTCATACGGATACTCTATTACTGAAAGTCATATAATGATTATACTATCTTACATATTTGCATATATCGGGGTCTTGATTTTTGTCTTTTTTCTGATAAAGGCAAAAAGGGGAGACCTTATCCCAAAAATTATATGGATTGGCACTATTTTGTTTCTACTCAAAATGTCATTTCGTAGTTCGCTTTCATTGCTTAAATCATTCTCTCTTAGTTCGAGCACAATTATAGGTTCTATTCCTACAATTATTTCTATTTTGTTGATTATATCAATAATATATTGCATAAAAACTATAGATTCCAAAAAAGTACCCGATAGAGTCTATAAAGGTGCTTTGTACAAAATCGTCGGACTGTTTTTTATAGCTATAAGTATTATAAATTTTATCTATTTGTTTTCCTTCTTTACCTCTAGCCTTTTATACTTGGTTAGAGGTCATAGTATTGTGTTTAAAACACTATTAAGTCTATCTCCAAAAATACTTTTTGTGTCATTACATTTTCTTATTTTTTATTTGCTCATAACTAAAAAAGCGTGGGGATATATACTATCTATGATTTTTCTAACTTATAATTCTCTTTTATTCCTTTCTATAACCGAAGATGCACCAAGGATTTTATATGCAATCCTAAGTGATTTCTCGTCTCTTATATATGCAAAATTGTATATTTACTTTTCATTCAAATTAGTTCCTATTTTCGGAGCGCTTATATTGCTTATTCTTTTTGCAAAAAAAATACGAGAAAACAAAAATAATGAAAATCAGGAAATTCTGCAAACATAGTTG
>JAUWME010000114.1 GCA_030613285.1 Candidatus Zymogenus sp.
AAACCCCTCTCAAAATAATACTCTATTTGCGCAATTTGTAAAAATGTCGAGACCCCGCTACTTTTTACCGTCATAGCTGATGAGATAAAGACCACCACTTTTAGTTCCAACCCAGACGAGGGAGCCGGGCCCCGGCGCCAAGGCTGTTGCTTTTGTATCTTTGTCTGTAACTTTGTATCTTGTCAGTGTTGCCAATGTAGATATTTTCCCGATAAAAAGACCACCATTTGTTGCTGCGTAGAGGTTGCCGTTATCAAAGAGGATATCGTTTACATTCCTTAGCTTCACCGATGCGGGAATTTTTCTCACCCCTTTTTGGTCGAGAAGAAACAGCCCGGAGGATTTGGTGCCGACCAAAAGCCCCCCATCGATTAAATCAAATTTGTCGTGGACTATTTTGTGGAGGGCCGTAACCTCGTACCCAGAAAGACCCTCTACCCAGCCTGTGTGCCCAGACACCTCCCCCCCGATGATTTTAAGTCCCATCTTCTTTGATTCTTTGTCCATCAGGCCCAGGGCCAAAGTTCCGTCTCCCAAGGCCAGGGCGGCGGTGATGGACACGTCTGTGAGTATTTCCTTATATTTGATCTTCCCATCAAGTTCCATCTCCTCGATGTAAAGCAGTGAATGGTCAGTTCCAATATATAGAGTTTTGTGGCTGGCCGAGAGACAAACCACAGCCCCTGTGGGCGGTGCGGTTCTCTCTGCCGTCCAGAGACCGCTTTCCGAAATAATTCGATACAGAAAATCGCCCTTTCTTTTATTGCCAGTGGCGTATGCCCAGAGAGTTTCTTTCATCTCTCCATATTCTGTGGCGAGGCGGGTTGTTGCCCTGCCTTGAAAAACCGAGAGAAATACATCATCGATGTAGATGTGGAGACCGGCCTCCGATGCGATGAAAACACCCCAGCCTTTGCCGGGGGCCTCTGGCGAAAGGGCGTATATTCGGTTTGAGACCAGACCCTTTTCTTCGTCGAAATAGGATACTATTTCGATGGCATTAGTTTCTTCCGAAAATGCATGAGGGACAAATGTGTTTGCTCCCGGCGCGATGATTGCTGCAAATAGAATTATGATTGGTAGAAATATTTTCTTCATAGTCTTTTAGTCCATGTTTGCAAAAATGGTTTGTCGGCTCCACTCTTAACTTCTATCTTTACTTTTGCTTTGACCTTACTTTATATATTGATTTTTCAATTTTGTAAAGAGGAAATATTAAAGGGAGCAAAAGGTGCAAGGGGAGCAAAAGGAGTGATATTCAAATACAATATTGTAGCTAAAAAGAATAGCCATAAAAAATAGCCAAAAAATATTACCTCAAAACGTTCTAAAAAAACGTATTACAAAAATATCTCCAATAATCTTGACATTCTTAATAGATTTATGATAAATATACTTATTTAATCCAAACGAGGTACAATATTCGTGGCCCTTACATTCCAAGAACTGATTTTTGCCCTGGAAAAATTTTGGGGAGACAAAGGTTGCATCATCCAGCAGCCCTACGACATTGAGGTCGGCGCCGGTACAATGAACCCCGCAACGTTTTTGAGGGTGTTGGGCCCAGAGCCGTGGAACGTAGCCTACGTGGAGCCATCCAGACGCCCCACTGACGGACGTTACGGCGAAAATCCCAACCGCCTCGCCCACTATTATCAATATCAAGTTATTCTAAAACCGTCTCCCCTGAATGTGCAAGAGATATACCTCGATAGTCTAAAGAGCTTCGGCATCGATCCTCTCGCCCACGACATCAGGTTTGTAGAAGACGACTGGGAATCGCCCACCCTCGGTGCCTGGGGCTTGGGCTGGGAGGTGTGGCTTGACGGAATGGAGATCACCCAGTTTACATATTTCCAGCAGGCCGGAGGCGTTGACCTCAATCCTATTGCGGTGGAGCTTACCTACGGGATTGAGAGGATTGCCATGTACATCCAAGAGGTGGACAACGTCTATGACCTTCAGTGGGCACACGGCATTACGTATGGCGATGTTCACCACAGGGGGGAAGTGGAAAACTCCAAATACAACTTCGAGGAATCCGACCCGGATATGCTTTTTAAGATGTTTGATATGTGCGAGGCGGAGTCCGCAAAGTTGATAGAAAAAGGGCTTGTTTTCCCAGCATACGACTATTGCCTCAAAACCTCCCACCTCTTTAACCTTTTAGATGCCCGTGGCGCCATCAGTGTGGCGGAGAGAGTGAGGTTCATCGGGCGCGTTCGGGACTTGGCAAGAGGGTGTGCCTTGGGTTATCTCACAGTCAGAGAAGAGATGGGTTACCCGATGATGGGAAAGTGGGCCGACCTGAAATGGTAGGGGCTGTCGGGGTTGTCGGGTAATTGTGGAACGGGTTGTCGGAATATATGAAACTGGACTATTGGCCAGTTAGATAGTTGGCGGGTTGAATGATTAGTAGATTTTTTTAATAAATCAAATGAAATAGTAAAAGATATTAAGGTGTTACAAGTTGACTAAAGAGTTTTTATTAGAGATTGGAACAGAAGAAATACCAGCAGGGTTTGTTACCGTGGCGCTTTCTGCCATGGAGCAGATTTTTACAGACCTTTTTAAGCAGGCGAGAATTCAAGTGGGGGAGATCAGAACCCTCGGTACGCCCAGGAGGCTTGTCCTTGTGGCAAAAGGTCTTGGAGAATCCCAAAGCCCCCAACGGACAGAAAAGGTTGGGCCGCCTGTCTCAAAGGCCTTTGGTGAAGATGGAAAACCCAACAAGATGGCGATGGGTTTTGCAAAGGGGCAGGGGGTAAAGGTCGATGACCTCAAAAAAGTCAAGACCGAAAAGGGTGAATATCTCGTTGCGATAATCGAAGATAAGGGAAGGCCGACCGTTGAGTTGCTGCCTGAGATTATCGAGAAGTTGATAAAGGACATTCCCTTTAAAAAGAGCATGAGGTGGATGGACCTCGACGTCAAGTTCGGAAGACCCGTCCACTGGATTGTGGCACTGTTCGATGGCAAGGTGGTGCCCCTCCAGTTCGGGAACATCAAAAGTGGAAACAAAACCCGCGGGCATCGATTCATGGCACCGGATGAGATTGCTGTAAACGGCTTTGACGATTATATCAAAAAGCTCAAAAGCGCATCCGTCATCTGCGAGCCAAAAGAGAGACAAAAGATCATCGAAGATGAGGTAATGGCTGTTGCAAAATCCTTCGGGGGTATGCCATTTTCAGATTCGGGACTGATTGAAGAGATTGTCAATCTGGTGGAGTTTCCCATTGCTGTGGGGGGGTCGTTCCCAAAAGAATATCTGAAGCTCCCAAAGGATGTGCTGATAACCTCAATGAGATCTCACCAGCGATATTTCAGCGTTGTGGACAAAGATGGTGAGCTACTGCCCCACTTTGTGACAGTGAGTAACACAAAGGTGAAAGACAATGCCGTTGTCTCCAAGGGAAACGAGAAGGTACTGATAGCAAGGTTGGAGGACGCAAAGTTCTATTTTGAGGAGGACATAAAAATCCCCCTTAAAAACAGGGTTGATGATCTGAAAGGGGTTGTGTTTCATGCAAAGCTGGGGACGTCCTATGAAAAGGTGATGCGGTTTCGAGAGCTGGCTGGCTGGGTTGCCGACATATTTTCACGAGAAATGAAATCAAATGTGACGAAAGAAAAGGTAATGGAGGCGGCGTACCTTGCCAAGGCGGATCTCGACACCGGCATGGTTCAGGAATTTCCTACCCTTCAGGGAAAGATTGGGAGAGAATATGCCCTGCGGGAAGGAATTGCCCCCGAAGTTGCCGACGCCATCTATGAACATTATCTCCCCGTGGGCGCTAAGGATGACATCCCCACAGGCGAGATTGGAACCATCGTTTCGCTCTCTGACAAGATGGATACAATCACTGGATTCTTCGGCGTTGGGATGATTCCTACAGGAACCGCCGATCCATACGCCCTGAGGCGAAACGCCATAGCTATTATTAATATTATTTACGGCAAGGGGTTGAGATTGTCGCTGACCGATTTTGTTGATAAATCGATTGAGTTACAAGAGAGAAGAGGCAAAAAAGATGTGGTGGAGTTGAGTTCTGAAATCATCGACTTTTTTAGGGGGAGGCTTATCGTCCTCCTTACAGATATCGGCCATCCCCAGGATGTTGTGGATGCCGTGCTTACGGTCTCCATCGACAATCTGGTTTTGGCAAAGAAAATGATTGAGGCATTGGCGGAGTGGAAAAAACGCCCTGAATTTGGTGATTTGGCAACATCTATAAAACGTGTGGGAAATATTATTAGGGGAAAAGAAGTTAAAATAAAAGATTTGGGAGATGTTGACGACAATCTTTTTGCCGAAAATATCGAAGGGGACATCGAAAGGGAACTCTTTGAGGCGTTTACAAAAATCGAGAAGAGGGTTAAGTCGTTGATAAAAACAGAAGAGTTCAACGATGCGGTTGGGATGCTTTTGGAGCTAAAGGTGCCTATCGATAACTTCTTTGACAACGTGATGGTGATGGACGAAGACAAAAATATTCGTAATAATCGCCTCTCGCTTTTAAACAAGATTAGATTATTGTTTATGAACGTCTGCGATTTCCAGAAGATTGAGCAGGTTTAAGAAAGAGCCCGGTAGCTATTTTAAAAAATGTTTTACAAAAAGAACTATCGGGTCTAAAATAAAGTTTAAACTATTTAAAATGGGAGCAGTAAAAAATGGCTGACAAATATGTATATTTTTTCGGTGATGGAAAGGCAGAAGGGGACGCCACGATGAAAATCCTGCTGGGAGGTAAGGGCTCAAATCTGGCCGAGATGACAAACCTGAAAGTCCCAGTACCCGCTGGATTTACCATTTCCACCGATGTCTGCAGTTACTACTACAAAAACGATAGTAAGTACCCGAAGGGACTCGAAGAAGAAGTGAAGAAAAACATCGCCAAGGTCGAAAAGGTGATGGGGGCAAAGTTTGGCGATAACGAAAACCCCCTCCTCCTTTCGGTGAGGAGCGGTGCCCCGGCCTCCATGCCCGGAATGATGGATACCGTTTTGAACCTGGGATTGAATGAAGCAACCTTAAAAGGGCTTATCAAAAAAAGTGGAAATGAACGTTTTGCCTACGATTCTTACAGACGACTCATCCAGATGTATGGCGATGTTGTGATGGGGCTAAAACCTGAGACTGAGGAAGAGGAAGATCCCTTTGAGATAATCATCGAGAAGAAGAAGGATGAGCTTGGAATAGAATTGGATACTGACCTTACGGCGGAGGATATGAAAGACCTCGTCAAGCGTTTTCTTGGGGCAATAAAAGACAAGTTGGGAAAAGAATTTCCCCAAGACCCGAGGGATCAACTCTATGGGGCCATTGGCGCAGTCTTTGGAGCGTGGAACAATCCCAGAGCCGTAACGTATCGAAATCTCAACAATATTCCCGCCCACTGGGGCACGGCAATCAACGCTCAGGCCATGGTTTTTGGGAACATGGGCGAGGACAGCGCCACGGGTGTGGCATTTACCAGAGACCCATCAACCGGCGAGAACGCTTTCTATGGCGAGTATCTGATAAACGCCCAAGGAGAGGACGTGGTTGCCGGAATCAGGACACCCCAACCCATCAACAGCGCCAAAAAAATAGATGAGTCGCAAAGCTCCCTCGAAGAGGAGATGCCGAAACAATACGGCGAGCTTGTAGATATATACAAAAAACTCGAATTACACTACAAGGATATGCAGGACATCGAGTTTACAATTCAAGACAAAAAGCTCTGGATGCTCCAGACAAGAACCGGAAAAAGAACCGCTCAGGCGGCGGTGAGGATTGCCGTAGAGATGTTTGACGAGGGTCTTATTGATAAAGAAGAGGCGGTTTTACGCCTCGACCCAGATCAGGTTGACCAACTCCTCCATCCCATGATAGATCCCAAGGCGGATAGGGACACCATCGTAAAGGGGCTTCCGGCGTCTCCGGGGGCAGCAGTGGGCAAAGTCGTCTTTACTGCCAACGATGCCGAGAAGGAGGCTAATAGTGGGGAAAAAGTAATCCTCGTCAGGATTGAGACCTGACCTGAAGATATACACGGCATGAATGCCGCCGAGGGAATTTTGACTGCACGAGGCGGGATGACATCTCATGCGGCGGTGGTGGCCAGAGGAATGGGTACGCCTTGCGTTGCGGGCGCCGGGAGTGTCAAAATAAGTTATGAAAAGCAGACATTCACAGTGGGGAAGAGAGTTGTCAAAAAGGGAGATATCATCACCCTTGACGGAAGCACGGGAGAGGTAATTGTAGGGAAGATGCCGTTGGTGAAGGCGGAGCTTTCCGGCGACTTTGGTGTGCTCATGGGTTGGGTCGATGAGATAAGACGACTTAAAGTCCGCACCAACGCCGATACCCCCCATGATTCTCAGGTTGCCGTGGACTTTGGCGCAGAGGGGATTGGGCTTTGCCGAACGGAGCATATGTTCTTTGAGGGAAATCGGATCGATGCGGTAAGGGAGATGATCCTTGCTGATAATAAAGAAGAGAGAAAAAAGGCGCTAAAAAAGTTAGAGCCGATGCAGCAGGGGGATTTTGAGGGGATCTTCAGAGTTATGAGAGAGCGCCCCGTAACCATCAGGCTTTTGGATCCGCCACTGCACGAGTTTTTGCCCCATACAGATGAAGCTATTAAGGAGCTTGCAAAAAAGATGGGGGTAAAACCGGAAAAGATAAAAGAGAAGGTCGAAGAACTTCATGAGTTTAACCCGATGCTCGGTCATCGGGGATGTCGCCTGGGTGTTATTTACCCTGAGATCTCTGAGATGCAGGCCACCGCAATTGTCAGGGCAGCGTGTGTGGTTAAAAAAGAGGGGATTGATGTCCACCCGGAAATTATGATACCCCTTGTGAGTATCGAGGTGGAGTTCGATCTCCAGAGGGACGTTGTTATTACCGCGGCGGAGGAGGTCATAAAAGAGGAAGGTGTTAAAGTGGACTACCTTGTGGGGACGATTATCGAGCTTCCCAGGGCGTGCCTCACAGCGGACAAAATTGCCGAGAAGGCTGAGTTCTTCACCTTTGGCACCAACGACCTTACACAGACAACCTTTGGCCTTTCAAGGGACGATGCCGGCTCTTTCCTGCCGACGTATGTGGAGATGGGAATTTTGCCGATTGACCCATTTGTTGCCATTGACATAGACGGGGTCGGAGAGCTGGTGGAGAT
>JAUWME010000352.1 GCA_030613285.1 Candidatus Zymogenus sp.
TTGCCCCGCCAGAACCAAAAGCCCCTGGGAGGTGGCCTCCGGCGCAGGGTGGCTTATCTCTGCCGAGTATTGATAACCAATGGGCCCTGCTGCCATAAAGAAGAACCCGAAGACAAAACTCGACGCCAGCAGAAGCTTGAAATCCGTGGCGTACGCCAGGCCGATAAGTCCCGGTATTGTCAAGATCATGGCCATGATGAGGAATGGTTTTCTCTTCCTTATCTTGTCAGATATCGGTGGTATGATTATCGCTCCGAGGATACCCCCCCCCAGCATGATAGAACCTGCAATCCCCGCCTGCTCGCTATTAAACCCGTGGGGCGCCCAGATCCTTTCGATCCAAGGGGTGACGGCGGTAAACCTACCCAGCGCCACAAAGAAGATGAAGATTAAGATAATCATATCTTTTTGCTTTAAAATATGTTTCAGCCCCTCAAAGACCGTGTGACGCTCCTCTTTCCCTTCAGGATCGGGAGACGTCAAGGGTTTTTCTTTCATCAATGCAAGAAAGAGGATAGTTGTGATGGCCGCAACCACGCCGTATATCATGAGCATTCCCTTCATTTCGTAGGCACTAAAGAGAAAGGGTGTCAGCGCCATGGCTACCATAATCCCCAAAAGCTGTCCCAGTACCGCAATTCCCCCTGCGGTGGCCCGCTCTTTTAAGGGAAACCACTTTGCGGCAACCGACGTTACCGAGTTTAAGATAAATGGCTGGGCGATCGCAATTCCCGCCTGGGCGATGAATATCATCGTGAAGCTGTCAGAATAAACACCCTTTAGCATTCCGAAGATGCCGGTCAAAAGTGCCCCGATTCCAACGCCGACCCTGATGCCGTACTTATCAACGATGTAAGATGCGGGAATCGACATAAAAAGGTAGACGATCATAAAGATCATTGAGAGCATCCCAATGGAAAGTTCGCCAACATTGTAGAATGCTGCGGACTCGATGGTGATGGGAGCGAAGGTTATCCAGTGGAGCTGCATCACGAGGTTGATGAGGAAAAATACGCCCAGCACCACCCAACGATAACCGTAAACCTTGATTTCTTTTTCTGCCATCTGGTTTTACTCCTTAAAAAGTTTAAATAATTTTCAATATCCAATATGAACTAATCCGAATAACGCCGATTTTTGATTACCCCCCTCTTCTTGCATAAATATTGCATTAATTAATATTGCATCAAAGACTTGGTTTTCTTTGTGGTCAAAACTATCCCAGAGATGACAAGGGGCAAAATCACACCGGCTGAAATTACACCCGCGTAGATGTAAAAGGTGCTCAATGCGATTTCTGGCGATTGGAAGCCCAAAGATTCTGCCGTAACAGTGGGGAGGATCGTCACCATCATTGCCCAAAAACCGAGGTGACTAATAAAAAGGATAATCTCAATCATGGCAAAAACTATTAAGGCAACCCTCGCTCGGTTTTTCAGCTTCAGAAAGTCGATTGCCGAAAAGACAATCAAAAATGCAAAGGCCAACTCCAGAGACGAGACAATCAGGATGTGTTCATTAATGAAGAAGGCGATGCGAAGAAAAATAGGTACCTCAAGCCCTATCCCACGCATGATCTCATAAACCTTTTCGATAGGTCTGAAGTTGTAGTTTGTGAGTGCATGAAGTGCAATTAAAAAAGCGGTGAAGACAAAGAATACGGAGATTGTTATGACTGATGCAGATTTACCTTTTGTCTCGGCGATCATCGTTGTCCCTTAAAACAGTGGAGAAGTCTTAAGATTGTATGGTACTTTTTTTGATTAGTCAAAGGTTTTTATTGAGGTAATATTAAACAGTACGAAGTAGCACTCCAAAGTAATCGTGTCCAAGCAAGCAATATCAAATATTGATTAATAGATAGATACCGTGCGTTGGTTTACGTACGTAGTTTTGTATTGGTTTCCCAAGTCGGCGCTACTGATTTGTCGGTATCTGTATTGTGGTTATGGGAAAGGGAATCTCGATGCCCTCTTTATTATATCTGGCGTGAAGCCTCTTTATGAACTCGTGCCTTAGTTTGTACTGATTCTCATATTTATCAGCCCTTAGGATAACGTTGAAGTTTATGGAAGAATCACCGAAGGAGTTGTAACGGATGACAGGATTGTATTCGGGGACACCCCCTTCGACCTCCTCAAGGGTTTTCTTTGCTACCTCAATGGTGACCTTTTCGACGAAGGTGAGATCACTGTCATAGCTGACCCCCACAGCCACGAGAACTGACATCTCTCCCCAGGGCTGGTTGTAGTTTGTGATGATTGAAGAGGATAGCTTCTGGTTTGGGACAATGATCATGTTGTTTCTCAGCGCCCTGATGGTGGTGTTTCTCCAGGTGATATCGAAAACGTATCCTTCTTCTCCTGACGAAAGTTTGATGTAATCTCCGGGCTTTACTTTTCCCGATGCGATGATGTGTATTCCACTGAAGATATTTGCAAGGGTATCTTGCAGAGCCAGTGCTGCGGCCAGTCCGCCAACACCCATCGCTGTCAAAAGGGGCGCAATGGAGACACCCAGGGATTGTAAGATGACAAGGACGCCCATAACGAGGATTAGCACATAGGCAATGCTGCTGAAGATGGATGATGAGGGGAATGACCCACCCATCCTTTTTGTATAGTAGTCAACAAAACCTACAGAGATTCTTGCTGCGACTACTGTGACAACGGATATAATTATTACCAAAAGCACTTTGTTAAGAATTGACTTCAACTCAATGCTTACGTGAATGTTCACGATGGCAAGGTAAATCCCGATGGTGACGAAAATGAGGACGCCGGTACCCTTAAGTGCATCTACAATAAAACCGTCTGCCTCCCAGGATGTCTTTTCGGCTAACTTCTCTAACTTTTTGAGGACGATTTTTTCAAAAATCAGTCCAAGTATTAACCCCCCGGCTATAAAGAGGACGGGAAATATCCAATCCATCACATCTATGTCTATTAGTATCTCCAAGGCTTCTTTTAAGAATTCAGTCATCTCTCTCAACTCCTCCAATTGATATTCAATAGCTCCCACAACATTTTTAATAAGTTCTATCTGTAAGTGCTGGGAGCCGGGTTTGTGGTTTATAGTTTTGCAGTATTTTAAGTCCTTTTTTCTAATATGTCAATTTTAAAGATGCCCTTTTTGAAGATTTGTATGATTTCGTTAAACAGGCATCATCCCTGTTTGGGTAAGCGAAAAATATTGAAACTTTTTTAAGGATAAAATGTTTATTACCCTTTTAGTTCACACGATTATTGCAAACCTGAAAAAAATGTGATAGGTTGTTTATTCCAATGTCAGGTAAAAAATAAGGTGTATTAAAGAGGCTCAATGGAATTTTCAATATAATTATCAATGCAGAAAGGAGATTATTGTGGAGATAAAAGAGAGGACAGCGATAGTTACGGGGGGGGCTTCGGGCCTTGGAGAGGCAACGGTGAGGATGTTTGTTGCAGAGGGGGGCAATGTTGGAATTTTGGATTTGGATGAAGAAGGTGGAAAGGCTCTTGCCGCGGAGTTAG
>JAUWME010000175.1 GCA_030613285.1 Candidatus Zymogenus sp.
TCTTGAGTTCCTTGACATTAGTGCCGGAGTTGTCACCCCGGGATACGAATTTAACATTCGATTCGGCAATCTTCTTGAAAGCCTCTGCGGGAGATTTTATTCCCATAATCCCTGCGGGGTCGTTTTTTGGGCCGATGATGACGAAGTCGTTATACATAACGTCCATGCGGTTTACACCGTATCCGTCGGCAATGAATTTGTCTTCAAGTCCTCTGGCGTGAACAAGGACGATATCGGCGTCGCCGTTTTTGGCAATTTCGAGGGCCTTTCCTGTCCCTACAGCAATTACGTAAACCCTAATCCCGGTTTTTTTGGTGAAATCCGGATGAATGTAGTCAAAAAGACCCGTGTTGTCAGTGCTGGTGGTGCTTGCGATTATAAGAGTATCGGCACCAATAGCAAGACCGGCAAATCCCAGAAAACAAACCAGAAAAGACAGTGTGAGCGCTAACGAGAACTTCTTCAGCTTCATAGGTTTTCTCCCTATAAAAAGGTTTAAAAAATCCCGGCTTTTTAAGGGAGTGTTCGATAAATAGATATCTACTGTGCGTCCAAAAAAAAACGTACCGTGCGGTACGTAATTGTGTGGTTTTCCACAGCGTTTCTCCTTTCCAAGCACGGGGGGCATGGCCGTTTCCAGACATACCTTATCGTCCTTCCACCATTGGTATTAAGGCATCCTTAAGCCATTCAACTCATAACATGAATTGAAACTCTCAAGTTGCCTTACCCATTAGGTGTGAAGGCTCGGAGAATCTAATTTTCTTGTTGGGTGTATGTTAGTTGAGAACGTTGAGATTGTCAAGTTATTTGTTGAGGTTTTTTAAAAATATTGGAAAAAGTTCAAATTGGTTGAACAATGGATTTATGTTGAGATTGCAATATCTATATTGTAAAAGTGAGAACAACGTGTTAGGATGTTTTGCAGTTGAGGTTAAATATAAAATTTTTTAAAAAGGTATTAGAATGTCCACTCGTAAAGGATTTACGATCTTCCATTTATCAGACATCCACTATGATGGGAAGAATATTGAGATATTTGAGCTTGCCCTGGAGCATCTCGTAGAATTTAGCCCAGAATATGTTTTTGTCACCGGCGATATTATTGAGGATCCCAAGGGAGACATTGAAATTCCCGCGGAGATGATTAGGGAGGCATTAAAGGCTGTGGAGGAAAAAAACGGCATTATGCCTGTTTTTAGGGTAGTTCCCGGAAACCACGACCTTTTCTTTAAGGGTGCCTACGGTAGAAAGAAGAACGGAAAATTCTTCAGGATATTTTCAGAAGAGGAGAGAGGTCACTACTTTTCCCCCGATCATCATTTGAGCGTCTTTACCTTCGATTCAAACCATATCTACGAGCCAAGAGGGGAGATGTGGAGAAAGTTCGTCCAGATTATGCGTCCCATGACCCACGGACTTATCGTTGAGAGGGATTTGGATGAATTTTCTGACTGGACGAGGGCACTGAAAAGGTCTGCAAACCGAGACGAATATCTGAAGTCTTTCAAGATTGCCCTGGTTCACCACCACCCCATGCCGACCGCCTACAACTTTTTGACAAAGCTTGCCGACGAGGGTTACATGATGTTGGAAAATTCGGGTGTTGTGATATATCGTCTTATTCAGGAGGAGTTTGACTTAATTCTCCACGGTCACCGCCCTGTTCCGCAGTTTTGTCGGGCCATCTACTTTGATGAAGAGAACATTGAGAGGGAGATTGCCGTTTTGGGTTGCGGCTCCACTGGCAAAAAAACCGATGATAAGATCAGGGCGGTGGGACACAATTTTAACGTGATCAGGGTTGGTAAGGGTGGTAAGGTTACTGCAACGCAGTATATAAAAAGAGGGACTGGGGCGTTTATTCCGGGGGAGCATATTATCAAGATAGATGTCAAGAAAGATAAGGGGTAGAAGTTAATATGTGAATGGCGGGTTGTAGTAGGGGGTGAAGATTATTTTGAAAAGGTTATAAATAGATTTGAAATGGTCAATTTGGATTTTTGAGATAGTTAGAAGATTGAAATAGTGTAATTGGAAAAAGGAATCTAATATGGCAACCTATTATGATGGTGCTAATATTATAAAAGTACCAAAAGAAGCAATTCCAAGATGCCCAAAGTGTGATAGAAGGCTCGAGACGATCTGGAGCAAAAATCAATGGAAGCCAATAAGAGGGTCCAGGGACATTTTTATGTGTCCCCATTGCGAGGTTTTTCTCGGATATGGATTTATTGGATAATAGCTAAAAGTACATTTTTACCAACCGTATGAAATATCAAAAAACTTCAACTAAAAGAGGAGCGAATACTATATTATTGGAAAACGTAAAAGAAATATCAATAGAAAAGGCAATAGAAAAGGCAATTGTACAGGCGCCAGTCTTTGACAAAATCGCCAAATTCTACTTCGTTATCGACCTTATGTCGATCTCATTTTTTAATAGGGTAGTCAGAGAGATTCCGAAGCATCTCGATTTTGATATTGAAAACACGATCAATGCAAATATCCTCGATGTGTGTTGCGGAACGGGACTCCTCTCAAGGTATCTTACAAAATTGAGTGATCGCGTCGTTGGCGTCGATATCTCCCCCAAGATGATAGCAAAGGCCAAACGTGCCGCAAAAAAACTCCCGGTATATTTTGGTGTTATGGACGCAACGAGCCTTGATTTTCCCGATGGTTCATTTGACCTCGTTGCAATTTCAAGGGGTCTGCACGCCATGCCGAAAGAAACCAGAGACAACGCAGTAAAGCAAGCGCATCGGGTGACTTCGTCTCATGCCCTTTTCATAGAGCCGGTGAGACGCCCAAAAAGTCGGATATCGAGAGCCATCCATGACTTTGCGGAAAGGGCAGAGGGCGGGTTTGAAAATTACATCGAGTTTGTCGAGATAGACTTTAGCGAGTATCTTACCTCTTTCGGCTTTTTACCCAAGTTGATGATTAAAGAGAGTAATTCAGAAGTATATCTGTGTAAAAAGCTTTGAAAAATGGCGGTCTAACAGCTAATAGGCTGGGTCTACTGAAAAAATAAATACAGGGGGAGCGGGGAAGGGTTATTCAGGTCTAACAATTAAGTCAAGGACTCTGTAGCCACCGGAGTTAATCTCCACCTCCTTGGGTTTTACAACGCGGATATTTTTTATTAGATTATATTTAACACCATCAATTATCCCCACAGCGCCAGTTATATAAATAGTATCCGGTGTGTCCTGACACCCAATGTATTCAGTGGCGATTGATTTGTTATCAACGTACTTATAATGTAAGGTGTTTGTCAAATCCCACCACTTGGTGTCGATGGTCAGGTCTTTGATTATAATTTTAATATTTGAAGTATCTGAAATATCAGCGCCATTTGCAATGTTTGCAATGTTTGATATTACCGCTATGGGAAACAGCATCCCGTGTGCATGATCGAGGGGAATGAAACCGCCGTGACATATTTTAATGATAAAACCGTCAGTTTCCGCAGAGTGGGCAGAGGGACTCATCGTAAAAAGGACTATTAAAGCCGGTATAATCAACTTGAAAAACAGTCTTCTTATTGCCATTAAGTTTGTTGAATCCATCGACTTCTTAAAAATATTTCCAATAAAAAAGTGTAATTGCTCTTTCAGTCTTCTAAAAGAGGATTGACCTTGAGATTGGGTAAAAATAAAAATAAAAAAATGCAAGATTAGTTGCGTGAAGAATCAACCCACCGCGCCAATCTTCGGAAAACCCACATCGTGAATATATTTGATAACTCGATCGACCTCCTTTTCATTCTTTTCCTTCGTCGGGCCCGTAATGTAAATAGGGTTGTCAAGGAGCGTTCCCCCTTCAATCTCTGGGCCAACCATTACTCCGCCCAATATCCCAGCATACGGATTTTCCATCTTGATACCGTTTATGGCAGCCCATGCCACAGCCCAAGATCGAGAGGCGTTGTCAATGTTGTAACCACCTCCGCCCATGCCCACCAATTTCTTTGAAAACTTCCCAATCTCCAATGCCATCATCTCAAAGCTGTTGTTTGTAAGGGCCATATTCGTCAAGGGGTCGTTAGCCATGGTGTCGGTTCCCATCTCGGCAAGGACAATGTCGGGAGCAAACGCCTCCACAGCCGGCGTGACAATCTCAAAAAATGCCTTGAGAAAAAGCTCGTCATCGGTCTGTGGTGGGAGCGGTATATTGATGTTATAACCCTCACCAACGCCCTTGCCAATATTATCCTCAAACCCACCCCATGGATAAATAGTCTTCCCCGTCTGGTGCATCGATATTACTAAAGCGCCGTTGTCTTCTTCAAATGCCGCCTCAACACCGTTTCCGTGGTGGGCGTCAATGTCAATATAAGCAAACCTCAAGCCATCTCTCCTCAACATCTTTCCCACAACGGCAATATCATTAATATAACAAAAACCCTCGGCGTGGTCAGGATAGGCATGATGAAAACCGCCGGTGGGATTAAAGGCAAAAGCCCTGTCAGAAGCTTCAAGGACAAGCCTTGTTCCCACAAGGGTGCCACCTGACGCAAGGTTGGATTTGTTAAACATATCCTTAAAAATAGGGTTATCGCTTGTCCCCAGTCCCGCTCGCAAAGTCTCTTCTGTAATCTCGCCCTTGCTGGCAGATTTAAGAACCTTAAGATAATTCTTTGTATGGAAAAGAAGGAGTATCTCCTCCGGTATAGGCTCCGGCGGAACCACCTTTATCCACGACTTGTTGATAAGGTCATATTGCTCAAGAAGATTCTTCAGATTCAATGCACGCTCCGGCCTGAATGGATGATCAGGGCTGTACTCAAAGTGGGAGCTTTCGTCTGAATATATGAAAAAACTATCCATTAATCCCTCATAAAATAAATAAAAAACCGTGAGTCCAATGGATACATTATATATATCAGCAACGAATCCTCAAGAATGCTGAAAATGTTTTTACCACTCACTTAAAATTTTACACTCAAGATTATAATGATTTGACCAAATAAGTCAATAAAAAAGGGGGGGAAGGAGAAACAGCAACTCTCGTCCATTAAAGATAAATTATTCTTACCGAAACAATTTTTATTTTCCCTCAAATTTTTCTTGACACCTCACCATTTTTAAGGTAAACATATACATTGAATGACTACTCATTCATTTTATTCCTACGTCGGTTGTTGGGTTGTCGGGATGTAGGGGTGGTTGGAGATGATGTGGGTAGGAAAAGGGATATGCGAACTTTTAGTGTGCAATTGTAGTTGCTCGAAATATTTAATAAATCTAAAAGCGGATTTAATATAGATAGTTGAAGTTCAAAAGCTGATATTGTTTTCAAAGGAAGTTCACAAAAAATGAAAAGTCAAGACAAACACTCAAATATAATAAAGGCCGCAATTAAAGTATTCGCAAAAAATGGTTTTTATAACTCCCGCGTGTCTGAAATTGCAAAAGAGGCGCAGGTGGCAGATGGTACCGTTTATCTCTACTTCAAAAACAAAGACGACATATTAATATCACTTTTTGAAGAAGAGATGGATAAAATCATAAAGAACATGAAAGAGAACATGAAAAAGGAAGATAACCCCGTTGATAAGATTAGACGGTTTGCACAAATTCATTTAGGAATGGTCAGAGAGAACAGAAACCTTGCGGAAGTTATTCAGGTGGAGCTACGGCAAAGCTCAAAGTTTATGCGGGAGTACAAAAACAGGAAGTTTATTGAGTATCTAAATATCATTTCCAAAATAATCCAAGAG